>NZ_JBACFR010000147.1:0-9233 GCF_056262345.1 Homoserinimonas sp. | reverse complement strand
CACGCCACGCTCACCGCCGAGTTGGCGGAGCTTGGCTCCGTTCTTCAGAGCCTCCGTGAACAGCGGGATGCTGCCGACCGCAGCAGAACGGGCCTGGAGGAGCGTCGGGCCGCCATTGCCGACAGGGTGGCCCGTCACCGCGCGGACTACACCAGCGTCGCCGCCAGAAGCGATGCGTTGCGCGCCACGATCACGGCCGCTCGCGCTCTGCTCGAGGCAATGACCGCCCACCACAACGCGGTAGCCGCCCGGGCGTCCGCAGCCGAGGCACTGGCGGAACAGCTCGCGCAGCACGGGTTCGAATCGGCGGAGCACGCAGAGCACGCTGCGGTATCCGCGACGGAGCGCACCGCCCTGGAGCAGAGCATCCGAGCCCATGAGCGTGCGGACGACATCGCCCGGGCGACGCTCGCGGAGCCGGAGCTCGCTGGCCTGCCCGACGAGCCGATCGATACAACGCAGGCGGAATCCTCCCGCGACGCTGCCAGGGCGCTCCTCTCCGAGGCCAACAGCCAGCGTGGAATCATCGCCGAACGTCACGCGCAGATGCATACGCTCATCTCCGATGTGCGCTCTCGCAGTGCAGAAACAGAAGCCCTAGCGGCCGAGTACGAGCAGATCGCCGGGCTCGCCGCAGCAGTGCAGGGCAAGGGTGCCAACACGCGCCGCATGCGACTCGAAACGTATGTGCTCGCGGCGCAGCTCGAAGAGATCGTTGCCGCCGCCAACGGCAGGCTGCGCACGATGACGGCAGGCCGCTACGAACTGCAGCATGATGACTCGGTGCAGTTTCGCAAGACTCAGTCGGGGCTCGGCCTTGCCATTCTCGATCAGCACACGGGGCGTGCGCGGCCCACGCATTCGCTATCGGGCGGCGAAACGTTTCTGGCGTCGCTTGCCCTCGCACTGGGCCTTGCCGAGGTCGTCACCGCGCAGAGCGGCGGCATAACGCTCGACACCCTCTTCGTTGACGAAGGATTCGGATCCCTCGATGGTGACACTCTTGAGATCGCGATGGGCACCCTCGATTCGCTGCGGGCGGGCGGGCGCACGATCGGGCTCATCAGTCATGTCGAGGCGATGAAGGAGCAAATCCCCGCAAGCCTCGGCATTCGGGTTACCGACGGCGGTTGGAGCGAAATCGTGCAGGGGGCTGCCTGATGTTTATTGTCGAAGACACGGTGCGTCGGGTCGTCTACACGAGTGCGAGCGACCTGACGATAGCGTCGAAGTGCGAGTTCGCGTTTCTTCGGAGCCTCGATGCGAAGCTCGGGCGCATCGTCGCCCTGGTCGAAGAGACCGACGCCATGCTGGCACGAACCGGCAGGCTCGGCGATGAACACGAGGAGCGTGTGCTCCGCGAACTTCGCGCCGCGCACGGCCCCGGGGTCGTCGAGATCGAGCGGCCCGATGTGCGCGATCGACAGGCGCTCGACGACGCCGTCGCCGCCACGATTGAGGCGTTTGCCTCAGAGGTGCCCGTGGTGTTTCAAGCGACCTTCCACGAGCGCGCTGCAGACGACGGCGCCGCAGACGACGGCGCTGCAGACGACGGCACCGCCGTCGAGGAGGGCGACGACCATGTCGACATCGCCTTCGTAGGGTTTGCCGACTTCATCGTGCGCACCGCCGACGGCCATTACCTTGTTCAGGACACGAAGCTCGCGCGCAGCGCGAAAGTGACGGCCCTGCTCCAGCTTGCCGCATATGCGGAGCAGCTTGCCCGCATCGGAGTGCCGGTTGCGAACACCGTGGAGCTTCTCCTCGGCGACGGCAGCACAAGTGAGCATCGACTCGCCGACATCGCGCCCGTGTACCGCCACCGACGCGCTCGGCTGCACCGCATCATCCGCGACCGGATTGCCGAGCGGGGGCCCGTCGCGTGGGGCGACCCGCGCTACTCCGTGTGCGGTCAGTGCGCGCACTGCGAGGCTGCGATTGCGGCAACGCGTGACGTGCTTCTGGTCGCTGGGTTGCGCCTAACCCAGCGGGCGAGGCTGGCGGATGCCGGGGTCACCACAATCGAGGCTCTGGCCCATTCGAGAGGGTCGATCGAGGGCATCGGCGACTCGGCTCTCGATGCCCTGCGCGAGCAAGCGCTGCTGCAGCT
The DNA here is from genome assembly GCF_056262345.1 of Homoserinimonas sp. NCBI lineage: Bacteria > Bacillati > Actinomycetota > Actinomycetes > Micrococcales > Microbacteriaceae > Homoserinimonas > Homoserinimonas sp. The sequence continues at coordinate 7,123 of NZ_JBACFR010000147.1, read as the reverse complement.
CGAAGCGCCGCCGGCCGCCGACGGGGGCAAACCGCTCCCGCCATTCCGGGTCGTCAACGCTGAGGCGCTGGGTGCAATCCCACAACCCTCGCCCGGCGACATCTTCTTCGATTTCGAGGGCGATCCGCTCTATACGGAGGGCGACTCCACGCGGTGGGGGCTGGACTACCTCTTCGGCCTGGTCGATGAGAAAGAGCACTTCAGCTCCTTCTGGGCTCACACCTTTGAGCAGGAGCGCCTCGCGCTGAGGGCTTTTCTCGACGACCTCGCCAAGCGCAGAAAGCGCCATCCCGATCTGCACGTCTATCACTACGCTGCCTACGAACGCACGCACCTCTCGAGCCTCGCCGCTCGCCATGGAATCGGCGAGGAGGAGGTCGATCAGCTGCTGAGAGACCACGTGCTCGTGGATCTCTACCCCGTCGTGCGCAAGGCGGTGCGGGTGGGGTCTCGCTCCTATTCGATCAAATATCTCGAGCCGCTCTATATGGGCGACGCCGGTCGAACGGGGATGGAGGTGGCAACGGCTGCTGCCTCGATCACGGAATATGCGGATGCCATGCAGCTCGGTATGGATGGCGACCCTGCGGCGCAGCAGGCCAAACTCGATGAGATCGCCGACTACAACCGATACGACTGCGTTTCGACCCTTCGGCTGCGAGACTGGCTGCTCGGACTTGCCAGCGCACACGGCGTCACCCCGGTCGGCGCAGTCGATGCGGACGAGCCCGCCGAACTCGCCCCGACGCCGCTGCACGACTCGCTCGCCGCCATCGCAGGCGACCCCCTCGATCCTCATCGCTCGGCCGATCGCACGGCCGCCGCATTCGCGCTCGCGGCGCTCGACTATCACCGCAGGGAGCACAAGACATTCTGGTGGGGTCATTTTGCCCGGTTGGTTCAGCCGATCGACGAATGGGCAGACACGCGCGACGTGCTTGTCGTCGACTCTGCTCGCGTGGAACGCGATTGGTTTCGGGAGGGCAGGCAACGCAGTGACCGCCGCCATGTGAGGCTGACGGGAACCTGGGGGCCCGGCTCGAAGCTCTCGGCAGGCGGGGCTTCCCAACCTTTTGTTCTCTATGACCAACCCGCACCCGTTGTCGACCCCATGGCGGACCCGGGAGCGCGATGGGCGCGCACCGTTTCGGTACTCGAATCCGACGACGACAGCATTCTGATCGAAGAGACCTTGAGGGCGGGAGTGGAGCCATACCGCGCGCTGCCGGTCGCGCTCACGCCCGCGTCGCCTCCGCCTGCAGGGCAGCAAAAACCGGCGATCGAGTCATGGGCTCAGGCGATAGTTGATGCCCAGCCCGACTGGCCACAGGATGCCGCTGTAGACATCCTGCGCCGTCGTGAACCGCGAACGCTCAGCGGCAAGGGCCTCGTTGCCCACCGGGATGCTTTGGTTCAGAGCGGAGCCCTGATGGAGAACGGCGCGCTCGTTCACGCCGTCGAGGCGAGCCTGCTCGACCTCGACAGCTCCTATCTGGCGGTGCAGGGCCCGCCCGGAACCGGCAAGACCTATCTTGGCGCCCATGTTATTGCCGAGCTGGTTGCCCGCCACGGCTGGAAGATCGGTGTGGTTGCCCAATCGCACGCCGTCGTGGAGAACCTGCTCTCCGCGATCGTCGAGAAGGCCGGACTGCCCCAGGAGCGAGTCGGCAAGGTTGTCGCCGACCCCGACGCCGATGTCGCCTTCACGGCTCTGCCGCGAGATGGACACCTCCTTTTTGCCCTCGACAACGAAGCGAGGGGATATGTCGTCGGTGGAACGGCCTGGGACTTTTCGAATCCTGCGCGGGTGCCGCGGAGGTCACTCGACCTGCTGGTCGTCGACGAGGCCGGGCAATTCTCGCTCGCTTCCACAATCGCCGCGAGCGTTGCCGCCCGCAATCTGCTGCTGCTCGGCGGTCCGCAGCAGCTTCCGCAGGTGAGCCAAGGGCTGCATCCCGAACCCGTAGATGGTTCAGCCCTCGGCTGGATCAGCGACGGGCACGACGTTCTGCCCGGGGAGCTCGGTTACTTTCTCGCCTCCAGTCGCCGCATGCATCCCGCCGTGGCAGCCCCCGTCTCCACGCTCTCCTATGAGGGTGAGCTGGCGGCGCATCCGGATGCATCGCTTCGGCACCTTGAGGGCATCGCCCCTGGGCTGCACCCGGTTGGCGTAGCCCACCACGGCAATTCAATCGAGTCAGAAGAAGAGGCGGAGGCCGTCATCGACCTGGTGCGCTCGTCGCTCGGCCGGGCCTGGAGCGACCCCTCTGCAGCGCGCAGCGCAGAGCCACTCAGCCAGAGAGACATCATCGTCGTGTCGCCCTACAACGCGCAGGTGGCGCGGGTGGCAGAGGGCCTTGCTGCGGCGGGGTACAGCGAGGTCCGAGTGGGCACGGTCGACAAGTTTCAGGGGCAAGAGGCTGTGGTCGCCATCGTCACGCTGGCGGCCTCCGCACCGGCCGATGTTCCGCGGGGCATGTCGTTTCTGCTCATGCGCAACCGGCTCAACGTGGCGGTGTCGCGAGCCCAGTGGGCGGCCTTTCTCGTGCACTCTCCCGACCTGGTCGACTATCTGCCCCCGACTCCCGCCGGGGTTGCGGAGCTGAGCGCCTTCATAACGCTCATCGAGCAGGATGTGGATTAGATGCCGCGGATCTCGAACCCGCCGGAACCGCGCGGCTCTGCTGCCCCGTCGAGAGACGCCCCGTCACGTTCCGCCGCGGCGATGTCCGTCGCGGCGATGTCCGTCACCTCGACGCGCCTCACCTCGGCGAACGGAGGGCCATGGCGAAGCCACTCGATCATGGCGTCGACGCTCGCCTCGTCCCCCTCGATCTCGGCCTCGACCGTGCCGTCTGGCGCGTTGCGCACCCATCCCGATACCGCCAAACCCTGAGCGGCTGCGCGGGCGTTCCACCGAAAGCCGACGCCCTGCACCTCGCCGTGCACGACGGCTCTGCGGCGAACTGTGCGCCCGGTCACGGGCGCTGAAACCCTTCGAGAACTCGTCGCACCTCCACCGCCGCTTCAACGATTTGCGCGATGCCCGCGGCGATCTCTTCGGCGCGCGCCTCATCGCAGCGCACGACCCAGAAGCGCGCGAGCGGGGTGTGATTGCCCGCGAGTGAGCCCACATGGTGGCCACCGTGACGGTCGATCAGCGAGCCGTGCTCGCCGAACTCGAGCACTTCGGAATAGACGAGCTCACCCGATGTCGCGAGCTCGTCGTCGAGCCTGGCCATCGATGAGGCAACACGCTCTGCCCACTCCGGTGGCTTCGCCTTGACGTCATTCTCGGTGCTGAAGGTCATGATCATGAACCGCATCGTTGCTCCCTAGCGCCGCCCGCCGCAGTGCGGGGCTAGGCCCATCTTGCGTCCGGACCGCAGCCAAGGGAACCGGCGTGTTAGATCAGGCTGCGCAGAAGATCGTCAGGGGTAACTCCGAGGGCGCGTGCTCGCGCGGTGAGCCGCTTGTGCTCTGCCTCCGTGAGCGAGATCGTGACGGTGTGCCACTCGTCCTCGTCGAGGGAAAATAGCGCACCGTCGTCGAGCGGGTCGGTCGACGAGGGAGCTGTCGCCGCTTCGGCTCGCTCGGTGACCAGGGCAAGCTCAGTGGTGTCAACAAGATCGGAAAGCGCAGAGATTACAGATTCTTCTGGCGTGCGCTCTTCGGCCCGTGAGCTGAACCCTGGGCCCGACGGGATCGCGGATCCGCGTTGGTAAGCCTCGGCCACAGCGCGAGCCCGGGCATCCGCCGCTTCGTTGAGGATGTGGCCCACATGGCCGCGCACCCATTCGAAGCGGTAGTTCCGCCCGGCGAGCTCAGCGTCGATCTCCTTGAGTAGCTCAACGTTGAGCACGGGCTTGCCGTCGCTCTTGCGCCAGCCCTTCTTCTTCCACCCCGGCATCCACTTGGTCACCGAGTTGATCACATACTGGCTGTCGCACAGGATGTGGAGTTCGTCGTCCATGTGGGCGGTGGCGCGAAACAGTTCGAGCACGGCCTTGAGCTCGCCCTGGTTATTGGTGGCGTGCTTCCACCCGCCAGCCGCCCAGCAGTCGTCGTTCACATACCAGGCCCAGCCTGCTGGCCCGGGGTTGCCGAGGGCCGATCCGTCGGCTGCGGCGGTAATGGTCATGCGGGCCTCCCAGGTGGTCGGCCTCCATCGTATCGACGGGGCGCGCAGCGCCAGCTCCACGCGCAGGCCACAGTCAGCGGGGAATCACGGTGAGCACCCTCGTGACGAACTGAAAGTACGACTGCATAAATTCCCGCAGAAACTGTTCTGTTCCCGCATCCGTTATGTCGCCCTCCGCTGTAAAGAGGCCATCTTTGTATTGGATGTAGCCCTCGGGAAAGTTCATTTGTGGCGAATCGCAGAAGCTGAGCACGCTGCGGAGGCTCTGCTGGGCCACTGCTGTGCCGATCGCGCCAGGCGAGGTGCCAATGACGGCGGATGGTTTGCGGGCGAACGAGTTGGTGCCCCACGGACGGCTTGCCCAGTCGATGGCGTTCTTGAGCGGCCCGGGGATAGAGCGGTTGTATTCGGGCGTCACGAACAGCACGCTGTCGACTCCGGCGATCGCATCCTTGAGTGCCTGCCCTTCCGGCGGATAGTTGGCGTCGTAGTCGTAGCTGTAGAGGGGCAGGTTGCCGATGGGGATCTCCACGAATTCAAACTCAAAGGGGGCGACGCGAATGAGAGCGTTGGCCAGTGATCGGTTGATGGAGTTAGTGGCGAGGCTGCCGATCAAGACCCCTACTGTGTAGGGCGGTTCGTGGTGATGCACCTGGCCGGGGGTGAAGTCTGACATGCGCTGCTCCTCGTTCTGCCGTGGTTGCCGATGGTGCGGCACACGCTAGGCCGGGCAGGCTGGGGAATGCTGAACACCTTCCGGATGGATGCCGCATGCCGTTCATGTCGGCCACTGGCTCCATACTGGGGCGATGCAGCATCCGGTTGGTCGCGGGGACCTCACACTTCGGGCCGCGTGAGCGTCTTCTCAGTGATGGAACATCTCCCGCCCTTCGAATCGACGGTCGCCGCCCACGGCGCCACCGTCTTGCGAGTCTGCCGTGCCGTGGTCGGGCACGACGATGCAGACGATGCCTGGTCGGAGACGTTCCTCGCGGCGCTGAAGGCGTATCCGAGCCTTGCGACCGGCTCCAATATCGAGGCGTGGCTGGTCACGATCGCACACCGCAAGTCGCTGGACATCCTCAGGGCTCGGGCCCGTCGACCGATTCCGGTGGCGGAGATGGCGGATGCTCCCTCCCCAGACGAGCGAAGCGACGCTTTTCATGACCTCTGGCCTCTCGTGGCACAGCTGCCACTCAGACAGCGCCAGGCTGTTGCGTACCACTACATCGTGGGACTCCCTCATCCACAGATTGCTGAAATCGTCGGGGCAACCCCCGCGGCTGTTCGTCGTGCGGCATCGGATGGCATCGCCGCCCTGCGACGGGCGCGCGGAGATGCGCCCTTGGAGAGCGGCCCGCAACCCCCTCGTGAGAAAGGACGATCATGACCTCCGATCACCCCGCTGATGGGCTTCTCGAACCCGACGGGCTTCTCGAATCCGATGGGCTTCTCGAATCCGACAGGCTTCGTGACGTTGATGGGCTTCTCGAGCCAATCGCCGAGGCGACTCTGTCGCGGCTTCATACGAGGCTCGAGGCCGAGGCAGACAAACGCGAGCTTCTGGATGTCGCTGTGCGCACGATCGACAGCCCGGTCGGACGCATCCTGTTGGCCGCGACCGAAATCGGGCTGGTGCGGGTTGCCTTTGCGATCGAGGACCATGATGTGGTGCTTGAGTCGCTGGCGGCACGAGTGAGCCCGCGCATTGTGCGGGCGCCGTCGCGGCTCGATAGCGCAGCCCGCCAGATCGACGACTACTTCGCGGGTGCACGGCAGCAGTTTGAGGTGTCACTCGACTGGCAGCTTTCCCGTGGCTTTCGACGCCAGGTGCTCGAGCACCTCAACCAGATCGGCTACGGGCACACCGAGAGCTATGCGGCGGTGGCGGCTGCGGCCGGCAGCCCTCGTGCGGTGCGGGCCGTGGGCAGCGCGTGCGCAACAAACCCACTGCCCATTGTCGTGCCGTGTCACAGGGTGCTCAGATCCGACGGCGCCCTCGGCGGTTACCTGGGCGGTCTCGAAGCCAAGCGCATTCTGCTCGGCCTTGAGGGTGCAGCGTGAGCCCCGCTGTGGTGGGCAGCGATGGGCTCGCGAGGCCCGCGTGGGCATCCGCCGATCCTCTGTTACGCGAGTACTACGACACGGAGTGGGGGATGCCCGTCCGCAATGAACGAGATCTGTTCGAGCGCATCAGTCTCGAGGCTTTTCAGGCGGGGCTCTCGTGGGTGACGATCCTGCGCAAGCGGGAGGCCTTTCGAGCCGCGTTCGACAACTTTGAGCCGGATGTCGTGGCCGGCTACGGCGCGAGCGAAACCGCCCGGCTCCTGGCCGATGCCACGATCGTGCGCAACCGGCTCAAGATCGCGGCCACGATCACCAACGCTCGCGCCACCGTCGCCCTCCGCGAGAGCGGCGGCCTCGTCGATCTCGTCTGGTCGTTCAGGCCAGAGCGCACCCCTCGGCCCGTGACATCGGCCGATGTGCCAACCACATCGCCAGAATCAATTGCGCTCTCTCGAGAACTCAAGAAGCGCGGGTTCACCTTCGTTGGCCCCACGACGATGTTCGCCCTGATGGAGGCCGTGGGCATCGTCGACACCCACCTGCTGCAGAGTCACCGCCGGGGCAGCTCCGGCGTCTGGGCTCAGTAGCGCCCCCGCCGATAGCGCCACGCCAAGACCGCCCCGTGCCGGCTCCACCCCACAGCGCTATGCGCCGAACGGTGCGGCGATGCCCCAGTGGTCGCGCAACGCCAGCTCGGCCGCGTACCAACCATTCATCCCATGAACTGAGGGGCCCGGTGCGGTGGCGGCGGAGCCGAGGTAGAGACCCCGCACGGGAGTACGCCAGGGGGTGCGCGAGACGATGGGGCGCTTGACCAGCTGGGCAAGCCCCAAGCTACCCGCGAAGATGTCGCCGCCAATGTAGTTGGGGTTGTGTGCCTCAAACTGCGTGGCGCTGATGCTGCTTGTGCCCAGC
>NZ_JBACFR010000146.1:0-2108 GCF_056262345.1 Homoserinimonas sp. | reverse complement strand
CGCGGCTACGGCGCTGAGCCCTCCGGCCAGGATGGCGACCGCCGCGGCGGACGTGAGTGCGGCGTTGCCCGAGCCAGCAGGGGCGAGGAGCCATCCGCCGGAGGCGATGCCGATGAGGCTAAGGGACACGGCTCCGCCTGTGACGAGCGCGCGAGACCACGCAGCGGAGCACACGATGATTCGAGCGACGACGAGCGCGGTCACCGTCACGATCGTCGCCGGGAGCCAGGTGTCGTCGGCAAGCCACCCGGCAAGCCACGTGGTGGCAAAGCCTCCGAGCGCCGCCGTTCGTGCCGCCGCTGGGTAGCTACGAGGCATCCGACGGAGGACGACAAGACCGACCGTGCCGAGGGCTGTGCTGGCGGCGAGCACGAACCAGACCGAGGGGAGCAGTGTTAGCGCGACTAACAGCACCGCCACGCCCGAGGGTATGAGCCACCGTAACGACGACCGGAACCTGCCGAGCAGGCGCAGGCACAGTGCCGTCGTAGCGACGGCGAGGGTGAGCGCAGCGACCGAATACAGGATGAGAGCGAAGGGCATACGCGCGTCGGCGCCCGACGAGACCGGTTCAAGGTCTATTGCGTCGCCCAGGAAAGTGACCCAGTGGGCTACCGCGATGAATGCTGCGGGAAATACGGCAAGCGCGGATACGGCGGCCGCCGCGAAGACTGCCGCGTTTGCCTGAGCCCGCTGTGCGGTGACGGCATTGCGGATGAGGAGCAGCACGACGGTCACCGCGAAGGCGAGAGCCGGGGCGATGAATGTGATGGACTCGTCGCTGCGATCCGAGATGGTTGAGGTAGCGGCTGCCACCGCGAGGGCCGCTCCCGAGGCGCCTGCGAACACGATGGACGACACCTGGTCGAACTGCGAACTGGGGCGGGCCCTCAGTGCGGCGCTGTGCGCGGCGGCAAGGAGCAGCGCTGTTCCCGCGCAGATGGCGAGTGGGATGGGAGCCGGCAGCTGTGATGTGGGCAGTGTGAGTCCGAAGAGTGCTGCGAACAGAAGCGCGATGAGACCAGTCGCGGCAGCGATCACCCGCTCAGGGAGGAGGCTGTCGCTTCGACCGGGCTTTTCTGGCGTGGCGAGTGCAGCCATCTGGATGAGCGAAGCCAGGGCAACCGCGATGCTGATGGTGAATGCGGTTGTCGAGGAGGAGCTGTAGCTGTCGCCTGACCTGCTCAAGGCCGAGACCAACACCCCAACCCCCGGGGCAAAGAGCGAGTACCCCACGATGCTCGCCGCTCGCACACCGGCCACCCTGTGCCAAAGGATGAAGGCGATGGCGCTGCCCACCAGCACGAGGCCCCAGTACGCGCGTCCGTCGATCCGATCCGCGCCTCCGAGCGAATTTGCTCGAATCGCGAAGGCATCGAGGTAAACGAGGAGAAGGGCGAAAACCGCAATTGCCTCAGCACTGGCCGTCAGCCGTCGCTTGCGAAGCATCGATGCCGCGACGAAGGCCGCCACCGTGACGACGGCGATGATGGTTGACCGCCAGACGAGCCCGTAGTTGATGAACGCATAAATCAGAAAGAAAACGGCGAAGACCGAAAGTAGTGAGATTCCGGTGATGAGGAGGGCGATCTGCACGCCGGAGCGCCGCGGCGTCGCGCCTGAACTGACGCGTGCGGCGGCAGCAGGTGGAAAAGCGACAGGCGCGGAGGGTGCAGGGATCGGCGTGGCGTGGGCGGGCACGGCGTGGACTGGCGTCGCCGGGGCTGGAGCGGCCTGGATTGCCGGCGAGACTGCGGGCGCCTTCTGTGCAGCTTCGGCGCGTATGTGCCCGATAAGCCCTGCGCGGTCGTTGAGTTGGCGCGCAATGAGGCCCGACAGATCCGCGAGCTCACGTGCTCGCGCGCCGCTGAGATCCAGCCCGCACCGCGAGCACACAGCGCTGCGCAAAGGAGTGAAGCACGCCGGGCATCGCGTGGTGTCGGTGAGATCGGAGATACTCCCGGGCCATTCAGCCCGAACATCGCCGAGCCAGCCGCTGCCGTTTTCCACTCTCATCGCTGTGCCTTCCGCATAGTTGCCTCGACACTATCGAGGTGCTGCGCGGTTAGGGGATGAGAGTGGCTAAAGGGGGACTAGTGCGCGTGTCG
>NZ_JBACFR010000145.1:0-9240 GCF_056262345.1 Homoserinimonas sp. | reverse complement strand
TCTGCGAGCTCAAAGGTGACATCCTTCTCCACACCGCCCGCGCTGATGCGGCCTTTGCCGGAGCGCACGGCTCTGCGAAACCAGCCGTTCTGAGGGCCGCGAGCGGAGCGGATATAGAGGGCGTCGCCGAGCGCGCTGTGCCAGATGGTCGTGTAGGGCCGCAGAGAACCATCGGGTCGCTCAGATGTGACCAGCAATTCGGTCGCCGCGTTGATGCGGTGCAGCTCTTGGGGATCCCATTCGCTCATGATGCTCTCCTCGTGCGATGGTTCGCTCGCGCCAGCGCGTCTGGCCCGCTGAAACATCAGCATCCCCCCGTTGCCTGGAATGTGGCCGGGGATAAGGGCCGCCGCTGCGCTTATTCGGGAATGAACATCACGATGAGACCGGCGACGGATGCGAGAACACCGACCCCGCCGAAGATTGCGGTCAGCACCCACAGGGTTTGTTCCCCGCCCCCGTGGCGGCGGAGTCGCATCCGCTCCGGGCGGGAGGGATTCATATAGATCGTGAGCGCATCCTCGTCCGCCGCATGCTCAAGCTCGTGATCTTCGAGAACTCGGGAGTGGATGCTGCCATCGTGGGCCATCCAGCGTGCTTCGAGCGGTGCAGATTCCCGCACAATGACGGCGGTCGTCTCCTCCCAGCGGCCACTGACGCCACGGACGAGGAGAGCCACGAGCAGAAACGTGATGCCGAGCGGGATGCCGATCCACGAGAACAACTCGAGCAGGGTGCCCAAGATATCTCGTCCGCTCACAAGGAACATGTTATGCGCCAGGGAGGGAGTCGGCGGCATCCCGAGCCGCCATGCCGCCGGGGCGTGCTCTAGCGCACCAGGGAGATGCCGAGAGCGGTAAGCACGCCGAACGCGGTGCCCCACAGGATGATCGAGACGATCTGCCACACGATGACGGCATTCTTCGACGCGCCGAACGAGACCATCGCCGCCGACGTGATCTGGCTGGGCAGAATCGTCTGGCCGAGCAGGCTGACTCCGGCAACGCCGTACTTGTCGAAAGCGTTGCGCAGGCGCTGGCGCCTGGGGGTCAGCTCCTTCTCGCCCTTTCTGGCGACAACAGACGAGCGCACGCGATGTGCGGAGAAAACCACAATCAGCATGGAAACGACGTTGCCCACGACCGCGGCGATGATGGCGACTGCGGGGGTGATGCCGGCGAGCACGCCGATCACGGCGCCAAAGTAGGACTCAACGAACGGAATCGCGGCCGCCAGCATTACCCCGATCCACTGAAGGAACGGCGGAAGCGATGCGGTGAAGTCCTGCAGGGCGTCAATCATGGTGGTGCCTTTCGTTGGTGATGTGTTCCATCATGGCGAACGCGGCGACGCCACTGCAGTGTGCCGGTGTCATGACATCGGTGGGCGAATTCGCCCGCGAAAATGTGACAAATGTCATAGCCCTACGCTGGAGGCCATGCACCACATTGATCCCTCGCCTGAGGCGCGCAGCGTTCAGACAACCTGGCTCTACACGCTCGTGTCGTTTGCCTTTTTCTTTCTCCTGGTGCAAGTTCTCACGATCGCCGAGTCTGTTAGGGCCCTTCAGTATTCGCTGTCCTCCGGCCACACCACCGACGCGCTGCTGAGTGCGACCGTGGTGACCCTCACTGTCGTGGCATCGGCGGTTCAACTGCGCTGGTGCTTCTTTCTCAGAGCCGGCCTCGCGGGAGGCATTCCCGGCACCAGCTGGGCGGTACTTCTCATGGTGCCCGCCGTGCTCGCCTGGATGCTCGGGGCAGCAGTCCCCGGGTTGGCCGTCTATGCCGCACTCCCCCTGTGGCTGAGCGTTGGTGCGCTTGCTCCTCTGCTGCCCCACAGCCCGCGATTGATGCTCATCGGAGCGGGCCTGATCTGCGTGCTGGTGCATCCCATTGTGGCGTCTAAGGTCTTCGGCATTGCGTTTAGCGTGGCCGACCTTGATCTTGCTGCTCTCGTGTTCGCTGCGATGCTGCCGTTGATGGTGATCACGAGCATGTGGTGGTGGCGCATCGTGGTGGAGCTTGACCGTCACCGGCGGGCGGGAGCCGAGTTGGCGGTCGCCAGAGAGCGGCTGCGCTTTGCCTCTGACCTTCACGACATTCAAGGCCACCATCTGCAGGTGATTGCGCTCAAGGCCGAGCTGGCGGAGAGGCTTCTCGATCACAACCCTGTGGGGGCGCGAGAGAATCTTCATGAGGTGCGGGCTATCGCCCGGCAGGCGCTCGACGAGACCCGCTCGCTGGTCTATGGATACCGCGAGATCGCATTCGGCGACGAGCTAGAGAACGCCCGAGAGGTGCTCAGCGCAGCCGGCGCGCGGTGCGTTCTCAATGTCGGCGACCTCCCCCGAGACCCGGAGGTGCAGCGTTGTCTTGCGCTGATCGTGCGTGAGGCGACCACCAACATCCTGCGCCACAGCGAGGCGACCAACGCGTGGATCACGTTGAGCACGACGCCGACGGGTAGCGAGCTGGTCATCGGCAACGATGGTGCGGCTCAGGGGGCAGCACATCGGGATGCCGCCGGGGTGCTCCGGGGAAGCGGCCTTGCTGGTCTCCGAGAGAGGGTCAACGCCATCGGCGGCACGCTCGAGGCTGTCGTCGGAGACACCAACACCTTTGAAGTCCGCGTAATGGTTCCCGAATTTGAGGTAGTCGCATGACACTGCAGCACAGCTCCCCCGAAGGTGATCGGCGCATCCGACTGCTCATCGCCGATGACGAACACCTCATCAGGGGCGCGCTCGAAGCTCTGCTCGGGCTCGAAACCGACATCGAGGTCGTCGCCAGCTGCGACAACGGCCTCACGGCCGCCGAACTCGCCGTCGAAATGCGGCCAGACGTGTGCCTTCTCGATTTGGAGATGCCAGGCCTCGATGGGCTCGAGGCGGCAAACCGAATCCTCTCGACGGTGGCGACGAAGGTTGTCATCGTCACTCGGCATGCCCGGCCGGGCGTGCTGCGCCGTGCCCTTGCTACCAGGGTGTCTGGATTCGTGCCCAAGTCGACGCCGGCATCCGAGCTTGCCGATGTGATTAGGGATGTTGTGGCAGGCAAACGGTACATCGACCAGGAAATCGCCGCGACGGCACTCATGGCAGAACGCTGCCCCCTGACCGATCGGGAGCTCGACGCACTGCGTCACAGCCGCTCCACCCTGCGGGTGCAGCAGATCGCAACCCGGATGCATCTTGCGCCGGGCACGGTGCGCAACTATCTCTCGACGGCGATGGCCAAGCTCGGTGCCAGTTCCCGGCACGAGGCCGCCGAGAAGGCGTGGGAACAGGGCTGGATTTGAGTTCGGGGGCCTCACCGCCCCGGCCGGCTGCCGTCTACTTCGATGAGCAGGTCAGGTCTGCGGCCGTCTGGCCAAAGGTGTTGCTGGGAAGCTCGACAGGCTGATCGTTGGGTGATGCCGACGGCGATGCCGACGGAGCCGGTGACGCCGACGGCGACGGGATGGGATCTGGCTCGGGGCGGGGAGCCGCAGGGTCTGGCACCGTTGCCCCCGAACCACTCGGGCGGTCGGTGAGCACGACCGGAGTGTCAGAGACGAGCGCATCGTTGAGGACTTGGGCTGCGGCCGCCGTGGGCAAAACGCCGTTGACCTGCCGCTCGCCCGGTTCTGGGTAGTGATTCGGATACTGAACAAACACGATTTTGCTGAAATCGATGTCTCTAAACGCCAGTGCGATGGAGGCCAGTGTGAGGGGGTTCTGCAGGTTGCTCGACAGGCTCATGTTCGACGCCGCCGCCTGTGCGATGCGGTACACGGTCGGAAGATCGGAGAGCTTGTCACGCGTTTGGCGGGCGAGCGCCGCGAAGAACAGCTGCTGGTTGCTGACACGGCCCAGGTCGCTGCCGTCGCCAACGCCATAGCGGGAGCGGAGGAACGACACCGCGGTGGCTCCTTCGAGTGTGACTGTGCCAGCCGGCAGATCGAGGGGCGGATTCGTGTACCTGTCTCGGAGGGGGCTCGCGAGGCACACATCCACACCGCCGATTGCTTCGGCAACCGCTATGGCACCGTCGAAATCGACGTCGGCCGCGTAGTCGATCTGCACTCCCGTGAGCTCTGTCACCGTTTCGGCGACGCAGGGAACTCCCCCGTGGCTGTAGGCCGTGTTGATCTTTTGCAGGGATGCAGACTCGAACGTTTCGCCGTCGGCGCCGCTGCACTCCGGGATAGAAACATAGAGATCCCGGGGGAACGTGACGATCGTGGCGTTGCTGTGGTCTGCGGAGAGGTGAACCAGCACCGTGACGTCATTGAGTTGGGCATCCCTCTGGCCATAAACGGGGTTGCCGCCGCCACTGTCGTTGCCGACGAGAAGAAAATTGACGGGCCCCTCAATAGCCCCCAGGGTGGGTGGAGGAGCCTCGCCGGCGGAGGGTAGTTCGATCGACGGCCCCAGCCGTGAGGCAAGCTGCAACGCTGAGATGCCCGCGACGCCCACGATGCTGACCGCAACCACCGCCAGGCCGCCAGCAATGAAGCGGATGATCGGCCAGGCCCCGTCCCGCCGGGGCAGACGTCCGTGGCGAACCGGTGCGCCGACGCCCGCACCGGGGGGCAGATCCTGATCGCTCACGAGCCATCACCGCCTCAGCCGACTGATCTTAAAGGTTAGTCACGATCGGTTATTCGCAAAACTGTTTGCGAGGGCGGTGTTCGCCGCAACTTGCCGAGACCCCGGATGGCGCGAAACTGGATGCCGTACTTTTTGATGAAGGCGGCATCCATCGCGGCGTTGGTTTCGGTGTCGGTGCGCACTTCGGCGCTCGCCTGAATGGTGGGGGCCCCTGGGGTTACTCGCCCCCGTACGTCGCAGGGTGTGAGTTCGACGGCGGGGTTGTTGCGCAGGCGCTTAACCTTGCCAGACTCCGGATCGGTCGTCACGAGCAGAGCATCGCCGCTCTGGGCGATCCACACGGGCGTGGAGACTGGTTGCCGGGTGCGTCGAAACGTGGTGAGAAGAACGTAGGCGGGCTTGGCCATAGCGGCGAGTTCAGGGGTTATTGGCACCATCGAATCCTAAGCTCGAAGTCGGCGAAAGGATGTTCTGTGCGCGAGCGTGATGGCGAGCTGGTCTCTCTGGGGACGGCGGACGAACTTGCGCGTGTCTATCGCGCGATTCTTGAGCCGAGCTTTGCGCCGGAGGAACTGATCCCGCTCGATGCGCTCACTCGTGAAATGGTGGCGGGCCGGGCGACTGCCCTGGTGCTGCCCGACAGCAGCGGGGAGCCTGGAGCCGTCGCGATCGTTCAGCAGGTCGCGCCCGGCATAGACCTGCTCACGTATCTCGCGACCCGCGGCGATCAGCGCGGGTCGGGAGCGGGCGGGCGCATTATGCGAAGCGTCCTGAAGGCAGCCCGGCAGCGCGAACGGTCTCTGCTGCTCGCGGAGGTGGAACATCCTCGCCACCACCCAGTGCACCAGGAGCACGGCGACCCCGAGGCCCGCCTGCGGTTTTATGGGCGGCTCGGCGCGAGAATTGTGGACGTCCCCTATTTTCAGGCGCCGGTTGCCCCTGGCAGCCCGCCCGTCTACGGGATGCTGCTGCTCGCCTTCGAGGTCGATCCGTCGCTGGAGAAGGAGGGCCGGTTGAGCGCCTCCGCCGGTCTCGTCGATGCTCTGAGTACCATGACCGAATCTGCCGATGCCGACGCGACCCCCGTGGCAGCCCTTCTGGATGCGGCACGGGCTGACGAGGGAGTCCGACTGCTGCCACTTTCCCAGGTAAACGAGGCTGCGGTAGCGCTCCCCTAGACACGCCACGGAGCGCGGGTACCGTGGGGTCATGGACCACAGCGGAATGTCCCACGTGTCCCACGATTCACACGAAGGCCACGAAGGTCATGACAGCCACGCAGGCCATGCCGGTCATGGTGACCACGTAGCTCAGTTTCGTCGGCTGTTCTGGATCATGCTCGTGCTTGCGGTGCCCACCGTGCTGCTCAGCCCGATGTTCGCCATGATCGTGGGGTATTCACTGCCCGACGTTGCCGGCATCGCCTTGGTGTCGCCTGTTCTGGGCACGGTGATCTATTTCTGGGGTGGACGCCCGTTCCTCACCGGCGCGAGGGACGAACTCAGCGCCCGCAAGCCCGGGATGATGTTGCTGATTGGCCTTGCCATTACGGTCGCGTTTCTGTCGTCATTGGGTGCGACCCTTGGCCTTCTCGATCACCAGCTCGACTTTTGGTGGGAGCTGGCACTGCTGGTCGTGATCATGCTTCTCGGTCACTGGATCGAAATGCGCTCGCTCGCCCAGACCTCGTCGGCCTTGGGCTCGCTCGCGGCGCTGATTCCCGACGAGGCCGAGCGTGTCGATGGCGACCAGACCGTGCGGGTCTCCCCAGCCGACTTGCTGGTCGGCGACGTGGTTCTTGTGCGGCCCGGCGGGCGGATTCCCGCCGATGGCACGGTCATCGAGGGAGCCGCCGATATCGACGAATCGATGGTGACAGGAGAGTCTCGGGCCGTGCCTCGAGGGGTCGGCGATAGCGTTGTCGCCGGCACCGTGGCCACCGATAGCTCCGTGCGCATCCGCGTAACCGCCGTCGGCGACGACACGACTCTTGCGGGCATCCGCAAGATGGTTGAGGATGCCCAGAATTCGTCGTCGAGGGCGCAGCGGTTGGCCGATAAGGCCGCGGGGTGGCTCTTTTGGTTCGCGCTGGGCGCTGCAGCAATAACCGCGGTCGTCTGGTCGGTGCTCGGATTGCCTGACGAAGCAGTGATTCGAACCGTGACCGTGCTCGTGATTGCGTGCCCACATGCGCTCGGGCTGGCCATTCCCCTGGTCGTGTCTATCGCCACAGAGAGAGCAGCGCGCGCGGGTGTTCTGATCAAGGACCGCCTCGCACTGGAGAGCATGCGAACCGTTACCGCTGTGCTCTTCGATAAGACGGGAACCCTCACCAAGGGTGAGCCCGTCGTGTTTGCCGTCGCTGCAACGGAGGGCCACACCGATAGTGAGGTGCTGGCGCTGGCAGCCGCTGCCGAGAGCGATAGCGAGCATCCGTTGGCCCGCGCTATCGTCTCGGCCGCTCGTGAGCGCCGTATTGCGGTGCCCGTCGCCTCGGGGTTCAGTTCAGCCCCGGCCGAGGGAGTTATGGCCGCGGTGGGCGACCGGCAAATCAGCGTGGGAGGCCCGTATCTGCTCGAGCGCAGCGCAGCGGAGCCGCTCGCCGATAGCGCTGCATGGCGGGCGCAGGGAGCCACGATTCTGCACGTGCTGGTGGATGGGGCGGTCGTTGGCGCGCTGGGCCTGGTCGACCAGATTCGGGAGGAATCGCGCGACGCCGTTGACGAGCTTCATGCCAGAGGCATCGAGGTGATCATGATCACTGGCGATGCCCAGAACGTGGCCGACAGCGTGGCGAAAGAGCTCGGTATTGATCTCGTGCTCGCGGGTGTTCGCCCGGAGGATAAGGCCGCCAAGGTTGCCGAGCTGCAGGCGCAGGGGCGCACAGTCGCGATGGTGGGCGACGGGGTCAACGATGCGCCCGCTCTGGCGCAGGCCGATGTCGGCATTGCCATCGGCGCTGGCACCGATGTCGCGATCGCCTCGGCGGGGGTGATCCTGGCGAGCAGCGACCCGCGCGCGGTCGTCTCGGTCGTGCTTCTCTCCCACGCCACGTATCGCAAGATGAAGCAGAATCTCTGGTGGGCCGCCGGCTACAACCTCATTGCGGTGCCGCTGGCGGCGGGCGTTCTTGCCCCGGTCGGCTTTGTTTTGCCGATGGCGGTGGGAGCCATTCTCATGTCGCTCTCCACCGTCGTTGTCGCCCTCAACGCACAACTGCTTCGGCGACTCGACCTGACCCCGGGAGCACGTGGCTCACGTTCCAGATGAGAGTGTTCTCACGCGAGACCACCGAGCGATGCCCCTCGATTACCGTCTGAGCCACGGTCGCCGCCCTCGCGGCGAACCTTCAGAAAGCTTCGAAAGGGGTTCAGATGGGCGTGTCACGATCATTGCGGAGAGTCGCCATCATCACCGGTGCGGGCCTTGTCGCCAGCATCGGGTTGACGGCAACAGCGTTGCCAGCATGGGCAGGAGGTTCCCACGGGCCGGGAGGGGGCAATCACGGCCGCTCCATCTCGTTGGCCAAGCAGGTGACTGCCAAGAACATCCTGGGTCATTTGAACGCATTCCAGAAGATCGCTGACGCGAACGGGGGCAACCGCCAGTCGGGAGCGCCCGGGCACGTTGCCTCAGCAGAGTACGTGGAGTTCCAACTGCGGAAGGCCGGATACAAGCCTGTTCGCCAGGAGTTCAGCTACGAGCAATTCGTGGAGGGAGCGTCAACGTTTGCTCAGGTGAGTCCGAACGCTGTTTCGTATGTAGATCAGACCGACTATGACGTCATGGACTATTCGGGTGCCGGCACGGTGACAGGCGAGATCGTTGCCGTCGACGTGAACCTTGCGGGTGACCGCGTGAACACGAGCGGATGCGAGGCAGAGGACTTCGCGGGCTTCGCGGCTGGCTCGATCGCCCTCGTTCAGCGTGGCACGTGCACGTTCGGTGAGAAGGTGGCCAACGCCACGACAGCAGGGGCTGCGGCCGTGATCGTGTTCAACCAGGGCAACGGCGAAGACCGCTCTGGCCTCGTGTTCGGAACCCTCTCGGCACCCCAGGCCTCGATACCGGCACTCGGTGCGCCGTTCGCGTTGGGCGAGTCGCTCGCGGCGGCTCCCGGAACCACCGTGAGCATCGTGGTAGAAGCGTCGGTCACGACGGTGAACACGTTCAATGTGATCGCCGATACCAAGAAGGGCAACCCCGACGCGACAGTCGTGGTGGGTGCGCACCTAGACGGTGTCGCCGAAGGCCCCGGGATCAACGACAACGCGAGCGGAAGCGGCGCGATTCTCGAAACGGCAATTCAGCTGGCGAAATCCAAGGCGACGCCTCAGAACCGGGTTCGTTTCGCCTTCTGGAGCGGAGAAGAAGACGGGCTGCTCGGGTCGACGCACTACGTTTCGCAACTGACGGAGGCCGAGATCGCTCAGCACGCGGCCAACCTCAACTTCGACATGGTGGGCTCGCCCAACTTTGTGCGCTTCGTCTATGACGGCGATGGGTCGGAGTTCGGCAGCGTTGGGCCGGAGGGTTCGGCCCAGATCGAGGCGCTCTTCACCGAGTTCTTCGCTGGACAGGGGCTGGCCTCTGAGCCGACCGAGTTCGACGGGCGCTCCGACTACGCTGCGTTCATCGATGCGGGC
>NZ_JBACFR010000144.1:0-1827 GCF_056262345.1 Homoserinimonas sp. | reverse complement strand
ATCATGTCGGCGGGGCCGAGGCGGTGCTCGGCCGGGTCAAGGTTGTTCTCGCGGGCCCCCCTGGTGGTCAGAGCGATGAGGCACTGCTTAAGCGTTTTGAGCAGTCCGGCTCCGAAGTGCTGATGGCTACTCGTGGCCTGGTGGGAACCCTGGGGGAGCATCGCTGGACGGTTCTCTGGCCCCCTCGTTCAGCATCACCCGGGCCCGGCAACGACGCGAGTGTCGTGACCGCGTTTACGGGCGGTCCGGCCTGCGAAACATGCCTGACGTCGGTGCTTCTGGGGGACCTCGGCCGGGAAGCGCAGTTGCGGCTCGGCGCGCTCAATCGGGCAGAGCTGGCGAGCCTCGCGCCGATCGATGTGGTCAAGGTCGCGCACCACGGTTCCCGCGACCAGGCGGCGAATCTTTACGAACAGCTCGATGCCCGAGTGGGAGTCATCGGAGTGGGGGCAGACAACGACTACGGGCACCCTACGGCGGATATCCTCGCCACGCTTCGAACCCTGGGCACGGCGCCAGCTCGAACGGATCGTGACGGGCTAGTACTCATCGCGTTTCGCGACGGCGAAATGGTGCTCTGGAGGGAGAGGGGCGGCTAGCACCCGACCGCGCACGTCGGCGGCCCTGGGTAGGCTTGATCAGACACGTTCGTTCCGACCCGAGTGGAGATCCGTGGCAGGCAGGCCAGCAGGCAAATCGGCGTCCAAGGCGCCGGCGAAGGCATCGGCTAAAGTCACGATTCCGCAGCTCCCGTGGTCGCAGGCTAGGCCAGCTCCCGTGGTTCTCGTATCAGGCACAGAGGGCTTTCTCGCCGATCGTGCGATCCGAGCCCTCCGCGACGAACTCAAGCGCAACGACCCGAGCCTTGAGGTCAGTGACCTTGAGGCCGACGGTTATTCTCCCGGGCAGCTACTCACGGTGGCGAGCCCGTCCCTTTTTGGTGAGCCTCGCATGATCCGGGTCATCAATGTGGAGAAGTGCACGGACGCATTCATCACCGAGACGCTGGGATATCTAGTGTCTCCGGCCGACGACACCTGCCTTGTGCTGCGCCACGGGGGTGGCGTCCGGGGCAAGAAGCTTCTTGACGCTATCCGGGGCGGCCTCGGTGGCGGAGTTGAGGTCGTGTGCACGGAGCTCAAAAAGGAGCAAGACAAGGTCGACTTCGCCTCGGCCGAGTTCAAGAAGGCTGGTCGCCGAGCGACTCCCGGCGCCGTCCGCGCGCTCGTGGCGGCGTTCTCCGACGACATCGCCGAGCTCGCTTCGGCCTGCCAGCAACTCATCGCGGATGCCGCAGCCGAAATCACCGAGGTCACGGTCGAGAACTACTACTCGGGTCGGGTCGAGACCTCGGCGTTCAAGGTGGCCGACGTTGCGATCGCCGGGCGTCAGGGCGAGGCGCTCGTGATGCTGCGGCACGCGCTGGCATCGGGGGCAGATCCCGTTCCCATCGTCGCCGCATTCGCTATGAAGATTCGAACCATGGCCAAAGTCTCCGGTTCCCGGGCAAACGCCTCTCAGCTGGGGCTTGCCCCGTGGCAGGTCGACCGAGCACGGCGCGACCTGCAGGGCTGGAGCGACGAGGGCCTAGGCCGGTGCATCGAGACTCTCGCGGAGACGGATGCGGCGGTCAAGGGTGCCCAGCGCGATCCGGTCTTCGCCCTTGAGCGCATGGTCAGCGTCATCGCCTCCCGCGGGGAGCGCCGGGGCTAGCCTTTCCCAAGATGCACGCCACAGAAGTGGCACCATGCGCAGTCGTCTTAACGCAAGAACAGCGCCCCCCCGGGGCGGGGTGTTTTCGTAAAGGTGGGGCGGGGTTGCGAAGGG
>NZ_JBACFR010000143.1:0-21453 GCF_056262345.1 Homoserinimonas sp. | reverse complement strand
CACTGCGGCGATCTAGCCTGTCGCTGCGTCCTTTCGCACCATCCGTGATACCCGTCGTCATTTGACCGCTGGTTCTCGTGCGACTATCCTTGACCGGGTGTGCGCTTTGCTGTGCGCTTCCGGGTGTCCGAATGAACAATTCGGATGCCGGGGCGCATTATCTGGCACCAACCGGAATCGAGTTTCGGGTGAAACCTACTGGTTTTACCGGGCTCCCACGGCATACCCAATCGCTGAGGTGGGGGAGTAATCCCTCGACACCAGCCGGGTCGCAAACATCCATGACCCTGTCCCGGGCTTCGGGCGGGCATGAGTGTGAGTAGCAACAAACTGTCACCGTGCAGGATATCCAAGGAGTAAGCAGTGCCAACTATTCAGCAGTTGGTCCGCAAGGGTCGCTCGCCGAAGGTCGTCAAGACCAAGGCTCCCGCCCTTAAGGCCAACCCCCAGCAGCGCGGCGTATGCACGCGTGTCTACACGACTACCCCCAAGAAGCCGAACTCGGCTCTCCGCAAGGTTGCCCGTGTCAAGCTCTCCAACGGCACCGAGGTCACCGCGTACATTCCCGGTGAAGGCCACAACCTGCAGGAGCACTCGATGGTGCTCGTGCGCGGTGGTCGTGTTAAGGACCTCCCCGGTGTTCGCTACAAGATCGTTCGCGGCGCACTTGACACCCAGGCTGTCAAGAACCGCAAGCAGGCTCGCAGCCGTTACGGCGCGAAGATGGAGAAGAAGTAATGCCTCGCAAGGGACCAGCTCCTAAGCGCCCCGTAGCGATCGACCCGGTCTACGGCGCACCCATCGTCAGCCAGCTCGTCAACAAGATCCTTCTTGACGGCAAGAAGTCCCTCGCAGAGCGCATCGTTTACGACGCACTCGAGGCTGTTGCCGCAAAGAACGGTCAGGATGCCGTTGTTACCCTTAAGAAGGCGCTCGACAACGTGCGCCCCACCCTTGAGGTCAAGAGCCGCCGCGTCGGTGGCTCGACCTACCAGGTCCCCGTTGAGGTCAAGCCGCACCGCGCGAACACTCTCGCGCTTCGCTGGCTCACGACCTACGCGAAGGGCCGTCGCGAGAAGACGATGACCGAGCGTCTCACCAACGAGATCCTCGACGCATCCAACGGTCTTGGTGCCGCGGTCAAGCGCCGTGAAGACACCCACAAGATGGCCGAGGCCAACAAGGCCTTCTCGCACTACCGCTGGTAACACAAGTTCGTTTCCTAGGCCGGGTCGGATCCGTCCTGGCAGCGTCGAATCCCCTCGGGGTTTGCTGCTGCTCGGCGTGATCCGCCCCGTCTCAGGACGATATCTTTTCCCACCACAAATTTTCGGAGGACCACCGTGGCACAGGAAGTGCTCACCGACCTTAACAAGGTCCGCAACATCGGCATCATGGCGCACATCGATGCCGGCAAGACCACCACGACTGAGCGCATCCTGTTCTACACGGGCGTCAACCACAAGATCGGCGAGACCCACGACGGTGCGTCGACGACGGACTGGATGGAGCAGGAGCAGGAGCGTGGCATCACCATCACGTCCGCTGCTGTTACGTGTTTCTGGAACAAGAACCAGATCAACATCATCGACACCCCCGGTCACGTTGACTTCACGGTCGAGGTGGAGCGCTCGCTCCGCGTTCTCGACGGTGCTGTCGCTGTGTTCGACGGCAAGGAGGGCGTTGAGCCCCAGTCCGAGACCGTCTGGCGCCAGGCCGACAAGTACAACGTTCCCCGCATCTGCTTCGTCAACAAGATGGACAAGATGGGCGCTGACTTCTACTTCACGGTAGAGACGATCGTCAAGCGTCTTGGTGCCCGGCCGCTGGTTATCCAGCTGCCCATCGGCTCCGAGTCCGCCTTCGAAGGCGTTGTTGACCTGGTCGAGATGCGTGCCCTCACGTGGCGCGGAGACTCCAAGGGTGACGTCCAGATGGGCGCCAAGTACGACATCGAAGAGATCCCCGAGGACCTCAAGGAGAAGGCTGCTGAGTACCGCACCGCTCTTCTCGAGGTCGTCGCCGAGACCGACGACGCTCTTATGGAGAAGTACTTCGGTGGCGAAGAGCTGACCGTTGCCGAGATCAAGGCAGCGATCCGCAAGCTCACCGTCGCGAGCGAGATCTACCCGGTTCTCTGCGGCTCTGCGTTCAAGAACCGCGGCGTTCAGCCGATGCTTGACGCTGTCGTTGACTACCTTCCGAACCCGCTCGACGTTGGTGCCACTGAGGCACGCGACCCGCGCGATGAGGAGAAGATCATTGAGCGTCTTCCCTCTGAGAAGGAGCCGTTCGCTGCTCTCGCGTTCAAGGTTGCAGTGCACCCGTTCTTCGGTCGCCTCACCTACATCCGCGTGTACTCCGGTCGCCTCGACAGTGGTTCGGCTGTTGCCAACTCCACCAAGGGCAAGAAGGAGCGCATCGGCAAGATCTTCCAGATGTACGCCAACAAGGAGAACCCTGTTGACAGCGTTACCGCTGGTCACATCTACGCCGTCATCGGCCTCAAGGACACCACCACGGGTGACACGCTGTGTGACCCGAACCAGCAGGTTGTTCTCGAGTCGATGACCTTCCCTGAGCCCGTCATCGAGGTCGCTATCGAGCCGAAGACGAAGGCTGACCAGGAGAAGCTCGGCACCGCGATTCAGAAGCTGGCCGAAGAGGACCCGACGTTCCGCGTCGAGCTCAACTACGAGACCGGCCAGACCGTCATCAAGGGTATGGGTGAGCTTCACCTCGACATCCTCGTTGACCGTATGAAGCGCGAGTTCAAGGTCGAGGCCAACGTGGGCAAGCCCCAGGTTGCGTACCGCGAGACGATTCGTCGCACGGTTGAGAAGTACGACTACACCCACAAGAAGCAGACCGGTGGTTCTGGTCAGTTCGCTAAGGTGCAGATCGCGCTCGAGCCGATGGAGGTCACTCCTGAGACCTCGTACGAGTTCGTCGACAAGGTCAGCGGTGGTCGTATCCCCCGCGAGTACATTCCTTCGGTTGACGCCGGCATCAAGGACGCCATGCAGACCGGTGTTCTCGCCGGCTTCCCGACCGTCGGTGTGAAGGCCATCCTCCTGGATGGTGCTTACCACGATGTCGACTCCTCGGAGATGGCGTTCAAGATTGCCGGATCGATGGCCTACAAGGAGGCCGCTCGCAAGGCAAGCCCCGTGCTCCTTGAGCCGCTTATGGCGGTCGAGGTTCGTACGCCCGAGGAGTACATGGGCGACGTTATCGGTGACCTCAACTCTCGTCGTGGACAGATCCAGTCCATGGAAGACGCGACGGGCGTGAAGGTTGTCACCGCGAAGGTTCCGCTGTCGGAGATGTTCGGCTACGTGGGCGACCTGAGGTCCAAGACCTCCGGCCGCGCGATGTACTCGATGTCGTTCGACAGCTACGCGGAGGTCCCGAAGGCTGTTGCCGACGAGATCGTCCAGAAGAACAAGGGCGAATAACCCACGTTCACCGGGGCGTCCCGTCCCAAGTAACATAAATACACACTCCACCCCGCAGAGCATCCGATCAGAATCCACTGATCGGATGCCTGCACCAGCGTCCTGAGGAGGACCCAGTGGCCAAGGCCAAGTTCGAGCGGAACAAGCCGCACGTCAACATCGGAACGATCGGTCACGTTGACCACGGAAAGACGACGCTTACGGCGGCGATCTCCAAGGTGCTCGCAGACAAGTACCCGTCCGCGACCAACGTGCAGCGCGACTTCGCGACCATCGACTCCGCTCCCGAAGAGCGCCAGCGTGGTATCACCATCAACATCTCGCACGTTGAGTACGAGACGCCCAAGCGTCACTACGCTCACGTCGACGCCCCCGGCCACGCCGACTACATCAAGAACATGATCACGGGTGCGGCCCAGATGGATGGCGCCATCCTCGTTGTTGCCGCCACCGATGGCCCCATGGCCCAGACGCGTGAGCACGTTCTGCTCGCGCGCCAGGTTGGTGTTCCTTACCTGCTCGTTGCCCTCAACAAGTCCGACATGGTCGACGACGAGGAGATCCTGGAGCTCGTTGAGCTCGAGGTTCGCGAGCTGCTCTCCAGCCAGGAGTTCGATGGCGACAACGTTCCCGTTGTTCGCGTTTCGGGCCTCAAGGCACTCGAGGGCGACGAGAAGTGGGTCAACTCGATCCTCGAGCTGATGGAAGCCGTTGACAACAACGTGCCTGACCCCATCCGCGACAAGGACAAGCCCTTCCTCATGCCCATCGAGGACGTCTTCACGATCACCGGTCGTGGAACCGTCGTCACGGGCCGCGCAGAGCGCGGAACCCACGCCATCAACTCCGAGGACGAGATCGTCGGCATCCGCCCGACGCAGAAGACCACGGTTACGGGTATCGAGATGTTCCACAAGCAGCTCGACGAGGCATGGGCCGGCGAGAACTGTGGTCTTCTTCTTCGTGGCACCAAGCGCGAGGACGTTGAGCGCGGCCAGGTCGTCGTCAAGCCCGGTTCGGTAACCCCGCACACCGAGTTCGAGGGCACCGCCTACATCCTTTCCAAGGATGAGGGTGGCCGTCACAACCCGTTCTACGCGAACTACCGCCCGCAGTTCTACTTCCGCACCACGGACGTCACCGGCGTCATCACGCTGCCCGAGGGCACCGAGATGGTCATGCCTGGTGACACCACCGAGATGACGGTCAACCTGATCCAGCCGATCGCCATGGAAGAGGGCCTCGGCTTCGCTATCCGTGAAGGTGGCCGCACCGTCGGCGCCGGCAAGGTGACGAAGATCATCAAGTAGTACTCCCTCCGAGTTAGCTCGGATGCAGCGAAGGGTCGGGCCTTAGGGTCCGGCCCTTCGTCGTTTGCGGAGGGCGACACGCCGAACGCGACACGCCCGGGTTGCAGCATGGTGGGGAATGTGGCAAACTCGTCTAGTTCAACATTCCCACTTGGTGCACTGCGCCGGGGTTGGGATCACTGCCAGGCAGTGCATAGATTTGACGCTCGGGCCACGGCCGGGGTGAGCATCTAGGCCGCGGGTAGCAGAGCGAAGCTTAATCGACACTCGATAAACACGCGGTCACCCGTGTGCCTAGCGCAGGTTCATGCCTGAGCTCGGGAGTCGGTACGGTGTCGGACCGCAGGGTCCGGCGATTGACATAAAAACAGTGGTGCGACAGCAGAAGTGCTACGCAGCGTGTGCGAAAAACGCACTTGGTACTAAAGAGAGAGAGTCAGACATGGCGGGACAAAAGATCCGCATCCGACTTAAGTCGTATGACCACGAGGTCATTGACAGCTCGGCGCGCAAGATCGTCGACACGGTTACCCGTGCGGGCGCGACGGTTGTCGGACCGGTGCCCCTTCCTACTGAGAAGAACGTGGTCGTTGTGATCCGCTCTCCTCACAAGTACAAGGACAGCCGCGAGCACTTCGAGAAGCGCACACACAAGCGCCTGATCGACATCATTGACCCGACGCCAAAGGCTGTCGACTCGCTTATGCGTCTCGACCTGCCGGCCGACGTCAACATCGAGATCAAGCTCTAAGGATCATCATGGCTACTACTACGACCCGAAAGGGACTGCTGGGCAAGAAGCTCGGCATGACTCAGGTCTGGGATGCGAACAACAAGCTCATCCCCGTGACCGTTATTGAGATCACCCCGAACGTTGTCACGCAGGTTCGCACCCCCGAGGTCGACGGCTACGACGCAGTTCAGATCGCCTACGGCCAGATCGACCCTCGCAAGGTGAACAAGCCTGCGACCGGTCACTTCGACAAGGCTGGCGTTACGCCCCGTCGTCACCTCACGGAGATCCGTACCCCCGACGCCAGCGAGTACTCGCTCGGCCAGGAGCTCACGGTTGACATCTTCGAGGCCGGCCAGAAGGTCGACGTCGTCGGCACCAGCAAGGGCAAGGGTTTCGCCGGTGTTATGAAGCGTCACAACTTCAAGGGTGTCTCCGCCTCGCACGGTGCTCACCGCAACCACCGCAAGCCCGGCTCGATCGGCGCTTCCTCGACCCCCAGCCGTGTCTTCAAGGGCATGCGCATGGCCGGTCGTATGGGTGGCGACCGAGTCACCGTCCAGGGCCTCATGGTTCAGGCTGTTGACCTCGAGAAGGGCCTGCTGCTCGTCAAGGGCGCCGTTCCCGGAGCTCGTGGCCGCATCGTTTTCGTTCGCAACGCAGTGAAGGGAGCCTAGTTCCATGGCTACCGCAATTGACGTCATTGACGTGAAGGGCAAGAAGGTCGGCTCCGTCGATCTTCCCGCCGAGACCTTCGACGTACAGACCAACGTCCCGCTGATCCACCAGGTTGTCGTCGCGCAGCGCGCTGCGGCTCGCCAGGGCACGCACAACACGCTTCGCCGCGGCGAAGTTTCCGGTGCAGGCCGCAAGCCCTTCAAGCAGAAGGGAACCGGTCGTGCTCGTCAGGGCTCGATCCGCGCTCCTCAGATGAAGGGTGGTGGCATCGTTCACGGGCCACACCCGCGTGACTACTCGCAGCGCACCCCCAAGAAGATGATCGCCGCCGCTCTGCGCGGTGCGCTCTCTGACCGGGCCCGTGGCGAGCGTATCCACGTGATCGAGTCCCTCGCCCTCGGCGATGTGCCCTCGACCAAGTCGGTTGTCGAGCTGCTGTCGTCCATCGCGACCAGCAAGCACGTGCTCATCGTTCTCGAGCGCGACGACGAAATCAGCTACAAGAGCGTTCGGAACATCCCGAGCGTTCATGTGCTTCCCTACGACCAGCTCAACGCCTACGACGTGCTCGTAAGCGATGACATCGTCTTCACCAAGGGCGCCTTCGATGCATTCGTCGGCTCCAAGGCAGAGACGGTCGAGTCTGACAAGAAAGCGAAGGTGAGCGCATGAGCGCCTCGTTCAAGGACCCGCGCGACGTAATCATCGCGCCCGTCGTCTCCGAGAAGAGCTACAGCCTGATCGAC
Source organism: Homoserinimonas sp. (assembly GCF_056262345.1). NCBI lineage: Bacteria > Bacillati > Actinomycetota > Actinomycetes > Micrococcales > Microbacteriaceae > Homoserinimonas > Homoserinimonas sp. The sequence continues at coordinate 14,528 of NZ_JBACFR010000143.1, read as the reverse complement.
CAGGGCAAGTACACCTTCGAGGTAGACCCCCGTTCGAACAAGACTGAGATCAAGCTCGCCATCGAGAAGATCTTCGGCGTGCAGGTCGATTCGATCAACACGCTCAACCGTCAGGGCAAGACCCGCCGCACCAAGTTCGGCATGGGCAAGCGCAAGAACACCAAGCGCGCCATCGTCACGCTCAAGGCCGGTTCTATCGACATCTTCACGGCTGTCGGCTAGGGAGCAGAGGAATAACCCATGGCAATTCGCAAGTACAAGCCCACGACCCCGGGTCGTCGCGGTTCCTCGGTAGCTGATTTCGCCGAGATCACCCGTTCGACCCCGGAGAAGTCACTTCTTCGTCCGCTTCCTAAGACGGGTGGCCGTAACAACGCCGGTCGCATCACGACCCGTCACATCGGTGGTGGCCACAAGCGCCAGTACCGTGTCATCGACTTCCGTCGTAATGACAAGGACGGCGTCAACGCCAAGGTCGCTCACATCGAGTACGACCCCAACCGCACCGCGCGTATTGCGCTCCTGCACTTCTTCGATGGCTCGAAGCGTTACATCATCGCGCCAGACAAGCTGAAGCAGGGCGACATCGTTGAGTCCGGTGCCGGCGCCGACATCAAGCCCGGCAACAACCTCCCCCTCAAGAACATCCCCGTGGGTACGGTCATCCACGCCATCGAGCTCAAGCCCGGTGGCGGCGCGAAGATCGCCCGTTCGGCAGGCGCGTCGGTGCGTCTCGTCGCCAAGGATGGCCCCTACGCCCAGCTGCGTATGCCCTCCGGCGAGATCCGCAACGTTGACGCTCGCTGCCGCGCGACGATCGGCGAGGTCGGCAACGCCGAGCAGTCGAACATCAACTGGGGTAAGGCCGGCCGTATGCGCTGGAAGGGCGTTCGCCCGACCGTCCGTGGTGTCGCCATGAACCCGGTTGACCACCCGCACGGTGGTGGTGAGGGCAAGACTTCCGGTGGACGTCACCCTGTTAGCCCCTGGGGTCAGTCCGAGGGTCGTACCCGCAAGGCCCACCGCGAGAGCGACAAGCTCATCGTTCGTCGCCGCAACGTCGGCAAGAAGCGCAAGTAGCCCAGGAAAAGGAATACAGGGTAGAAAATGCCACGCAGTCTTAAAAAGGGCCCCTTCGTTGACGAGCACCTGTTTCGCAAGGTCGCCACGCAGAACGAGGCCAACAGCAAGAACGTAATCAAGACCTGGTCGCGCCGCTCGATGATTGTCCCCGCAATGCTGGGTCACACCATCGCGGTGCACGATGGTCGCAAGCACATCCCGGTGTTCGTCACCGAGACCATGGTTGGGCACAAGCTCGGAGAGTTTGCTCCCACCCGCACCTTCCGTGGACACGTGAAGGACGACAAGAAGGGTCGCCGCCGCTAATCGCGGTGGTGAAGGAGGTAGAGAAATGGTGGAGTCGATCGCACGTGTGCGTCACATCCGCGTGACCCCTATGAAGGCTCGTCGTGTCGTCAACATGATCCGCGGCAAGCAGGCACAGGAAGCCCTGGCCATCCTCAAGTTCGCCCCCCAGGGTGCGAGCGAGCCCGTGTACAAGCTGGTTGCTTCGGCAATGGCTAACGCACGGGTCAAGGCGGATGCCAGCAACAGCTTCCTCGATGAGCAGGACCTGTACATCAGCCAGGCTTATGTGGACGAGGGAGCAACGCTCAAGCGTTTCCAGCCCCGTGCACAGGGTCGCGCATTCCAGATTCTGAAGCGCACCAGCCACATCACCATCGTGCTTGCCACGCCTGACGAGGTTGACGCGAAGAAGACGACTGCGAAGGCAGGGAAGAAGTAATGGGCCAGAAAGTAAATCCCTACGGTTTCCGTCTGGGAATCACCACCGACCACGTGTCGCGTTGGTTCTCCGACAGCACCAAGCCCGGCCAGCGCTACAGCGACTTTGTTGCTGAGGACATCAAGATCCGCAACATGCTCAAGACGAGCCTCGACCGTGCAGGCGTTGCCCGCATCGAAATCGAGCGCACCCGTGACCGTGTCCGCGTGGATATCCACACGGCTCGTCCCGGCATCGTCATTGGCCGTCGCGGCGCAGAGGCAGAGCGCATCCGCACTGACCTCGAGAAGCTCTCGGGCAAGCAGATTCAGCTGAACATCCTCGAGGTCAAGAACCCCGAGGCCGAGGCTCAGCTTGTTGCCCAGGGCATCGCCGAGCAGCTCAGCGCCCGCGTGGCATTCCGCCGCGCGATGCGTAAGGGTCTGCAGGGCGCCCAGCGCACGGGCACCGTCAAGGGTGTTCGTATCCAGGTTTCGGGCCGCCTTGGCGGCGCCGAGATGAGCCGTTCGGAGTTCTACCGCGAGGGACGCGTTCCCCTGCACACACTCCGCGCCAACATCGACTACGGCTTCTACGAGGCTCGTACGACGTTCGGCCGTATCGGCGTCAAGGTGTGGATCTACAAGGGTGACATCACCAACAAGGAGCTCGCCCGCGAGCAGGCGAACCAGAAGTCCTCGCGCCCCGAGCGCGGCGACCGTCCGCGTCGTGGTTCCTCCGCCCCCAAGGCTGAGGCGCCCGTCGCAGCAGGAGTTGAGGCATAACAATGTTGATCCCACGTAAGGTCAAGTTCCGCAAGCAGCACCACCCGGGCCGTGGCGGACACGCCACCGGTGGCACCAAGGTCACGTTCGGTGAGTTCGGCATCCAGGCAATCACGCCTGCGTATGTTACGAACCGCCAGATCGAGGCTGCACGTATCGCCATGACCCGTCACATCAAGCGTGGTGGAAAGGTGTGGATCAACATCTACCCCGACCGCCCGCTGACCAAGAAGCCGGCCGAAACCCGCATGGGTTCCGGTAAGGGTTCGCCCGAGTGGTGGGTCGCCAACGTCAAGCCGGGCCGCGTGCTCTTCGAGGTTGCTGGCGTCAACGAGACGCTCGCCCGCGAGGCGCTCACCCGTGCAATCCACAAGCTTCCATTGAAGGCGCGCATCATCAAGCGCGAGGAGGGCGACGCATAATGGCGATCGGATCCAAGGAGCTGGCATCTGCCGAGCTCGATACTTTCGAAGACGAGCGTCTCGTCGACGAGCTGAAGAAGGCCAAGGAAGAGCTCTTCAACCTGCGGTTCCAGTCGGCCACCGGCCAGCTGGACAGCCACGGACGTGTCCGCGCTGTCAAGCGCGACATTGCTCGCATCTACACGGTTATCCGTGAGCGCGAGCTGGGCATCCGGGCTACTCCCGCCGTGGTTGAGGCCCCCAAGGCCGAGAAGAAGACCAAGGCTAAGAAGGATGCTGCTGACGCGGCTCCCGAGGCCGTCGAGACCGAGGAGGCCAAGTAATGGCTAAGGCCGAAGAGAAGGTCGCCGCCGAGGCTCTCGTGCGCGGCTACCGCAAGACCCAGCGTGGCTACGTCGTCAGCGACAAGATGGACAAGACCATCGTCGTTGAGGTCGAAGACCGCGTGAAGCACCCGCTGTACGGCAAGGTCATCCGCCGCACTGAAAAGCGCAAGGTTCATGACGAGAACAACAGTGCCGGCATCGGCGACCTTGTTGTCATCAGTGAGACCCGTCCGCTGAGCGCCACCAAGCGCTGGCGCCTGGTCGAGATCCTCGAGAAGGCTAAGTAAGCCTCGCGGCTTGCTTAGGAGTAAAGGACACAGAGAATGCTTCAGCAGGAATCTAGAGTCAAGGTCGCCGACAACACTGGCGCCAAGACGCTGCTCACGATTCGCGTGCTCGGCGGCTCAGGCCGTCGCTATGCAGGCCTCGGCGACGTTATCGTCGCCACGGTCAAGGACGCGATCCCGGGCGGCAACGTGAAGAAGGGTGACATCGTCAAGGCTGTCATCGTTCGCACCAAGAAGGAGACGCGCCGTCCCGACGGCTCGTACATCAAGTTTGACGAGAACGCAGCGGTCATCCTGAAGGCTGACGGGGAGCCTCGCGGCACCCGCATCTTCGGGCCGGTCGGTCGTGAGCTTCGTGACAAGAAGTTCATGAAGATCATCTCGCTGGCACCGGAGGTTATTTAGTCATGGCGAAGATCAAAAAGGGCGACCTCGTCCAGGTGATCACCGGCCGCACCCAGGCTCGCGGCGGAGACCGTGGCAAGCAGGGGCGCGTGCTCGAGGTCATCGTTGAGAAGAACCGCGTCGTCGTCGAGGGTGTGAACTTCGTTACGAAGCACGTCCGCGTCGGCCAGACGCAGCGTGGCACCAAGACCGGTGGCATCGAGACGCATGAGGCTCCGCTTCACATCTCGAACGTCGCCCTGGTTGACCCCGAATCCAAGAAGCCGACCCGCGTCGGCCACCGTGTCGAGACGAACGCCGCTGGCAAGACCGTGCGCGTCCGTTTCGCCAAGAAGTCAGGTAAGGACCTGTAATGACCGAGACCGCTGCGGCTGGCAAAATCCAGCCCCGCCTCAAGCTCAAGTACCGCAACGAGATCGCTGCACAGCTCACCGAGCAGTTCGGCTTCTCAAACCCGCACCAGGTTCCCGGCCTCGTCAAGGTTGTCGTGAACACCGGTGTTGGTGAAGCCGCGCGTGACAGCAAGGTCATCGATGGCGCCGTTCGTGACCTCGTCGCGATCACGGGTCAGAAGCCGCAGGTTACTGCTGCTCGCAAGTCCATCGCGCAGTTCAAGCTCCGCGAAGGCCAGCCGATTGGTGCACACGTCACGCTTCGTGGCGACCGTGCGTGGGAGTTCCTCGACCGCCTGATCACGCTTGCGCTTCCCCGCATCCGTGACTTCCGCGGCCTGAGCCCCAAGCAGTTCGATGGCAACGGTAACTACACCTTCGGTCTCAACGAGCAGTCCATGTTCCACGAGATCGACCAGGACAAGATCGACCGCGTTCGCGGATTCGACATCACGATCGTTACGACGGCGAAGAGCGACGATGAAGGCCGGGCTTTGCTCAAGGCTCTCGGATTCCCGTTCAAGTCGACCGACGCTCCCACCCAGTAGTACCCCATAGTCGGTGGGCGTTCGCGCCCACCGACATCGATCGAATAGGTCGGCTTTCGTGTAACGGATGCCGAAACCAGTCGAGATTAGGAATAAGCACATATGACAATGACAGATCCGGTCGCAGACCTGCTGACCAGACTGCGCAACGCCAACTCGGCACACCACGACTCCGTGTCGATGCCGAGCAGCAAGCTCAAGACCCACATCGCCGGAATCCTCGAAAAAGAGGGTTACATCGGCGGCTGGAAGGTCGAAGACGCTCGTGTCGGCCAGACGCTGACCATCACCCTCAAGTACGGACCGAACCGTGAGCGCTCCATTGCGGGCCTCAAGCGGGTTTCGAAGCCCGGTCTGCGCGTTTACGCGAAGTCGACGGAGATCCCCCGCGTTCTCGGCGGCCTCGGCGTCGCCATCCTGTCGACCTCCTCTGGCCTCCTCACGGACCGCCAGGCGACCAAGAAGGGCGTGGGTGGGGAAGTCCTCGCCTACGTGTGGTAACCCGCTATGTCACGTATCGGACGTCTCCCCATTGACATCCCCGCGGGTGTCGACATCAAGGTTGACGGCTCTGCCGTCTCCGTCAAGGGCCCGAAGGGCGAGCTTCAGCTCACCGTCGCCAGCCCGATCGAGGTAAAGCTCGAAGACAACCAGATTGTCGTCAGCCGGCCCGATGACGAGCGCGCATCGCGTTCGCTCCACGGCCTCACGCGTACCCTGATCGCCAACAACATTGTCGGCGTCACCGAGGGCTACTCCAAGGGTCTCGAAATCGTAGGTACCGGTTACCGCGTCGCTCAGAAGGGCAACTCTCTTGAGTTCGCTCTCGGCTTCTCGCACTCCGTTACCGTCGACCCGCCCGCCGGCATCACGTTTACCGTCGACGGCAACACCAAGCTGACCGTTCACGGCATCGACAAGCAGGCCGTCGGTGAGGTCGCCGCAAACATTCGCAAGCTGCGCAAGCCTGAGCCCTACAAGGGCAAGGGCGTTCGCTACGCCGGCGAGGTAGTCCGCCGCAAGGCCGGAAAGAGTGGTAAGTAATCATGGCTCTCGGAACCAGAGGAAAGAGCAAGTCGGCCGCTAAGGGCCGTCGTCACGCACGCCTTCGCAAGAAGATCGTCGGCACCGAGGTGCGTCCGCGCCTCGTCGTCACGCGATCCGCGCGTCACGTGTTCGTGCAGGTCGTCGATGACAGCAAGGGTCACACCGTGGCTTCTGCGTCGACGATGGAAACGGAGCTTCGCAGCTTCGACGGTGACAAGACTGCTAAGGCCCGCAAGGTTGGCGAGCTCGTCGCCGAGCGCGCCAAGCAGGCTGGCGTCGCCGATGTCGTATTTGACCGTGGTGGCAACCGTTACGCCGGGCGCGTTGCGGCCATCGCCGAGGGAGCTCGAGAGGGTGGTTTGAACCTGTGAGCGACGAAACAACCAACAAGGAGCAGGCTGTGGCCGAAGTATCCGAGGCGCCGGTTGAGACCGCTGCGTCGACGGAATCCACGAGAAACGAGCCTCGCGAGGCTCGTCGTGGTGGACGCGAGCGCAACCCTAACCAGCAGCGTGGAGCACGTGACTCCGACAAGAGCCAGTTCCTGGAGCGCGTCGTCACGATCAACCGCGTATCGAAGGTCGTCAAGGGTGGTCGTCGCTTTAGCTTCACCGCGCTCGTCGTCGTCGGTGATGGCAACGGACTCGTGGGTGTCGGCTACGGCAAGGCCCGCGAAGTTCCTACCGCCATCTCCAAGGGCGTTGAAGAGGCCAAGAAGAACTTCTTCCGCGTTCCCCGCGTCGGCAACACCATCCCGCACCCCGTGCAGGGTGAGGCGGCCGCTGGTGTCGTGCTTCTCCGCCCCGCAGCAGCAGGTACCGGTGTTATCGCCGGTGGACCTGTCCGCGCAGTGCTGGAGTGCGCCGGCATCCACGATGTTTTGAGCAAGTCGCTCGGCTCGTCGAACACGATCAACATCGTGCACGCGACCGTAACGGCCCTCAAGGCGCTCGAGGAGCCCAGTGCGGTTGCCGCACGTCGTGGCCTCCCGATCGAAGACGTCGTGCCCGAGCAGATCCTCCGGATTCAGGCAGCTACGGCTAAGGCCGCAGCGACGGCAGTGAAGGCAGGTGCCTGATGGCGCGCCTCAAGGTAACCCAGATCAAATCCAAAATTAGCGAGAAGCAGAACCAGCGCGACACGCTTCGGAGCCTTGGACTCAAGCGGATCAACGACACCGTCGTCCGCGAGGACAATGCTCAGAACCGCGGCTACGTCCGTACGGTTGCTCACCTGGTGAAGGTCGAGGAGATTGACTAATGGCTGAAGAGAAGAAGTCGACCGCTGCGGCGGATTCGGCGAAGGCTCCGGCCGCCGAGAAGAAGGCGCCCGCCAAGAAGGCTCCGGCTAAGGCCGCTGCCGACAAGGCGCCCAAGGCTGAGGCGAAGGCACCTGCTGCCGCCAAGGCTGAGGAGAAGGCTCCGGCCAAGAAGGCTCCGGCTAAGGCTCCGGCCAAGGCCGCTGCTGCGAAGTCGGATGACACCAAGGCTCCTGCGAAGAAGACGGCTAAGACTGAGGTCGAGGCTCGTGCGCAGGTGCTGAAGATGCACCACCTTCGTCCCGCTCCCGGCTCCAAGACGGCTAAGACCCGTGTTGGCCGTGGTGAGGGATCCAAGGGTAAGACCGCTGGTCGTGGTACCAAGGGCACCAAGGCCCGTTACCAGGTCCGCGTTGGTCTTGAGGGTGGAAACCTGAACAGCATCATGCGTTCGCCGAAGCTGCGCGGGTTCAAGAACCCGTTCCGCGTCGAGTACCAGGTTGTCAACCTCGAGAAGCTTGTCCAGCTTTACCCGACCGGCGGCGACGTTACCGTTGCCGACCTCGTGGCCAAGGGTGCCGTTCGCAAGAACGAGCGCGTCAAGGTTCTCGGACAGGGTGATGTTGCGGTTAAGCTGAACGTTGCAGTGGACAAGGTCTCCGGCTCAGCAGAGGCGAAGATCGTCGCAGCGGGCGGTTCCGTCAAGTAGTCGTCTCGGGTGGCCCCTGCACAGGGGCCACCCGTTCGGCTCACCCTTAAGCACAACCTGGAGGCTTCGTGTTCAGAGCTATCGCGCGCATTTTCCGCACGCCCGACCTACGGCGGAAGATCGGCTTCACGCTCGGAATCGTCGCCATCTTCCGTCTGGGATCGTTTATCCCAGCACCCTTCGTCGACTACGGCAACGTTCAGAGCTGCCTAGCGTCGAACTCGGGCCCCGCGGGCCTGTATGAGCTCGTCAACCTCTTCAGCGGTGGCGCTCTCCTTCAACTTTCGGTCTTCGCGCTGGGCATCATGCCCTACATCACCGCGTCGATCATCGTGCAGCTGCTGCGCGTGGTCATTCCCCACTTCGAGACCCTCCACAAGGAGGGCCAGTCGGGCCAGGCCAAGCTCACGCAGTACACGCGTTACCTCACCATCGCGCTGGGTGTTCTGCAGTCGACAACCCTGATCACCGTTGCCCGCAGTGGCACGTTGTTCGGCTCGACCGGCGCCCCAGAGTGCTCGTCTCTCATCACGAACGAGGCCTGGTACGCCATCCTCCTCATGATCGTGACAATGACGGCCGGCACCGGCCTTATCATGTGGATGGGCGAGCTCATCACTGAGCGCGGCATCGGCAACGGCATGTCGCTGTTGATCTTCATCTCCATCGCCGCGACTTTCCCCGCCGCTCTCTGGAGCATCGCGGTCGCGAAGTCTTTCGAGGTCTTCCTCCTCGTCATCGCCGTGGGAATCCTGATCATGGCCGCCGTGGTCTTCGTTGAGCAGTCGCAGCGGCGAATTCCCGTGCAGTATGCCAAGCGCATGGTTGGCCGTCGCACCTACGGTGGCAACAACACCTACATTCCGATCAAGGTCAACATGGCCGGCGTGATCCCCGTGATCTTCGCCTCGTCCCTGCTGTACCTGCCCGCCTTGATCGCTCAGTTCAACCAGCCGGCAAACGGCGATCTTCCCGAGCCGTGGGTTCAGTGGGTCACCGACAACTTCACGTCCGGCGACAACCCGCTCTACATGCTCGTGTACTTCTTGCTGATCATCGGGTTCACCTACTTCTATGTCGCGATCACCTTCAACCCAGAAGAGGTTGCCGACAACATGAAGAAGTACGGCGGGTTCATCCCCGGCATTCGTGCCGGACGCCCGACGGCTGAATACCTCGACTACGTGCTAACCCGGGTAACCCTCCCTGGTTCGCTGTACCTCGGTGTGCTTGCGCTTATTCCGCTCATTGCACTCGCGACGGTCGGGGCAAACCAGAACTTCCCGTTCGGCGGCGCAAGCATATTGATCATTGTTGGTGTCGGCCTTGAAACGGTGAAGCAGATCGATTCGCAGCTTCAGCAGCGACACTACGAAGGGCTCCTTCGATGACACGACTCCTGATTGTCGGACCCCCCGGTGCAGGAAAGGGCACGCAGTCGGCACGACTGACGAGCGCTTTCGGCATCCCCGCAATCTCGACCGGCGACATCTTTCGCTACAACATCGCCAACGAGACGCCCCTGGGCGTTGAGGTCAAGGCGATCGTCGACGCTGGCGACTATGTTCCCGACAGCCTCACCAACGCCCTCGTCGCGAACCGCATAGAAGAAGACGACGCTAAGGCCGGCTTTCTTCTCGACGGCTACCCCCGCACTCTTGAGCAGGTTGCCTACCTTGACGAGCTTCTGAGCTCGAAGGGTCAGGCCCTCGATGCCGTTATCCTCCTGGTCGCAGATCAGGATGAGGTGGTGGAGCGGTTGCGCAAGCGCGCTCTCGAACAGGGCCGGGTTGACGACTCCGAGGAGTCGATCCGTCACCGCCAAGAGGTTTACGCCCGCGAGACTCAGCCGCTGATTGCGGTGTATCGCGAGCGCGGCCTTCTCGTTGAGGTCGATGGCCTCGGCGAAATTGATGCAGTTTCTGAACGGATCACCGAGGGCCTCGCGGCCCGCGGAATCCGTCCAGCGCACGTCAAATAGCATGCGCCGCGGCATCTACAAGAAGCCGGCCGAGCTGCGCCTCATGGTCGCTCCCGGCGTTCTTACGGCGCAGGCGCTTGACGCCGTGCGCGAGGCTATTCGCCCCGGGATCACCACGATCGAACTCGATGCGATCGCCGAGAAGGTGATCCGCGACGGCGGGGGAGAGCCCAACTTCGCGCTGGTCCCCGGCTATCGCCACACGATCTGCGCCTCGGTAAATGAGGATGTTGTCCACGGGATTCCCGGGGACCGCGTTCTCGAACCCGGCGACATCGTGTCCATTGACTGCGGCGCACAGGTTGCAGGGTGGAATGGTGATTCGGCGATCACGGTCGTCATCCCGGATCCCACCCAGCCCGAGCTCGTCGCGGAACGCCAAAGGCTCTCCGATGTAACCGAGGGTTCCCTGTGGCGCGGAATCGCGGCGCTCTCCCGGGCCTCCCATCTCAACGAGGTTGGAGACGCGATTGAGGACTACATCGACTCGAACGGCACATTCGGCATCCTCGAGGACTATGTAGGACACGGCATCGGACGCTCGATGCACGAGGCGCCCACCGTGTTCAACTACAGCGTTCGCGACCGAGGTCCCGCGGTCAAGCCGGGTCTGTGTGTTGCCATCGAGCCGATGGTCACGCTCGGGGGAATCGACACATTCGTGCGCGAAGACGAATGGACCATTGCCACGGGCGACGGATCTTCTGCCGCACATTGGGAGCACAGTGTTGCCGTGCACTCCGGCGGCATCTGGGTCACCACGGCTCACGACGGTGGAGCCGCTCAGCTTGCTCCCTTGGGTGTCAAGCCCGTCCCGATCCCCTAGAAGACTGCGTTTCTCGTTCTCGGCGCGCCGACACGCTGGGAGGTTCACCTCGAAGTATGGGGCCAGCTTGGAGAAACGCCCGGGATCGCTTAGGATAGATCCTTGGTGTCCTAGGGCCGTTTCTGCGTTCCCCGTTTCCTGCGCTCAGCGCAGGTCAGGTACCACAATCCGCACGACCAGCATTCACTACTTTTAGCGACGAAGAGGCAATGGCCAAAAAAGACGGTGTCATCGAAATCGAGGGCTCTGTGGTTGAAGCTCTGCCCAACGCGATGTTTCGCGTTGAGCTCAGCAACGGGCACAAAGTACTTGCTCACATCTCGGGCAAGATGCGCCAGCACTACATCCGCATCCTTCCTGAGGACCGCGTGATCGTGGAGCTGAGCCCCTACGACCTGACCCGTGGTCGGATCGTTTACCGCTACAAGTAATGGCGCGAAACGGATGCCTTCGCGGGCATTCAGCTGGAAAGTAACGGCCCTCGGCATTCCGAGGGTACGAAGACAGCGAGATCAAGGAATCACAATGAAGGTCAACCCCAGCGTCAAGCCCATCTGCGACCACTGCAAGGTCATCCGCCGCCACGGCAACGTGATGGTCATCTGCAAGTCCAACCCGCGCCACAAGCAGCGCCAGGGCTGATGGGTGGGGCTGTATGCAGCCCCACAACCGAGTCGCTTGCGGCTCATCAACTGAATATCGCAGTAGAGCAGCCCCAGATCCTTCGGGGGACACCATCGGTTGGAGGCCGATGCACAGGAGCTGCTCCAGACCTCCACTCACTCAACAGGAGAAGCCACAATGGCTCGTCTAGCAGGCGTAGACATTCCGCGCGACAAGCGCGTTGAAGTCGCACTTACTTACATCTACGGCGTAGGCCGTACCAAGTCGCTCCAGGCCCTTGAGGCCACCGGCATCGACGTGAACATCCGCGTCAAGGACCTCACCGACGACCAGCTCGTTGCGCTCCGTGACTACATCGAGGGCAACTACAAGGTTGAGGGTGACCTTCGCCGTGAGGTTGCCGCTGACATTCGCCGCAAGGTCGAGATCGGAAGCTACCAGGGCATCCGTCACCGTCGCGGCCTGCCCGTCCACGGTCAGCGCACCAAGACCAACGCTCGCACCCGCAAGGGTCCGAAGCGCACCGTCGCCGGCAAGAAGAAGGCACGATAGCGGCCGCTCGGCTCGCATCGCCATCAAGGTTTTAGGAGAAGACATTGGCAACACCGAAATCGGCCGCTCGCAAGCCGCGCCGCAAGGAGAAGAAGAACGTCGCAGTGGGCCAGGCTCACATCAAGTCGACGTTCAACAACACGATCGTGACGATCACCGACCCGACCGGAGCTGTGCTCAGCTGGTCGTCGTCAGGTGTCGTTGGCTTCAAGGGCTCGCGCAAGTCGACCCCTTACGCCGCCCAGATGTCGGCCGAGTCGGCCGCGCGTCAGGCGCAGGAGCATGGCGTCAAGAAGGTTGACGTCTTCGTCAAGGGCCCGGGTTCGGGTCGCGAGACGGCTATCCGTTCACTTCAGGCCGCTGGCCTCGAGGTTGGCAGCATCAACGACGTGACGCCCCAGGCTCACAACGGATGCCGTCCCCCGAAGCGCCGCCGCGTCTAAGCGTGTTTGTGGGCTGAGTCGGTTCTAAGGAACCGGCTCAGCCCCACAGCCTTTCCACAACTCAACAGATTTACCGGCGGGCCAGCCACCCGTTCGAACGCTTAAGTGTCAAATAGCGGACACTTTGCCGAAAGGAATACACGTGCTCATTGCACAGCGTCCCACTCTTTCCGAAGAGAACATCTCCGAGTTCCGGTCACGCTTCGTGATCGAGCCTCTTGAGCCTGGCTTTGGTTACACCCTCGGAAACTCCCTCCGCCGCACCCTCCTCTCCTCGATCCCCGGCGCTGCCGTGACGAGCATCCGCATCGACGGTGTTCTTCACGAGTTCAGCACGGTTGCAGGAGTCAAGGAGGATGTCACAGAGATCATCCTGAACATCAAGCAGCTCGTCGTCTCGAGCGAGCACGATGAGCCGATCACCGCTTACCTGCGCAAGCAGGGCTCGGGCGAGGTCACCGCTGCGGATATCTCCGCTCCGGCCGGCGTCGAGATCCACAACCCTGAGCTCGTCATCGCCACCCTGAACGACAAGGCGAAGTTCGAGCTTGAGCTCACGATCGAGCGTGGCCGTGGCTACGTGTCGGCAACTCAGAACCGCAACGAGTTCTCTGAGGCCGGCCAGATCCCGATCGACTCGATCTACTCGCCCGTTCTCAAGGTCACCTACCGTGTCGAGGCAACTCGTGCCGGTGAGCGCACCGACTTCGACCGCCTTGTGGTCGATGTTGAGACCAAGCAGGCGATCAGCCCCCGCGACGCAATTGCCTCCGCCGGTAAGACGCTCGTTGAGCTCTTCGGCCTGGCCCGCGAGCTCAACTCTGCCGCTGAGGGCATCGAGATCGGCCCAGCGCCGGTCGACGCCGTTCTTTCGACCGAGCTGAGCATGCCCATCGAGGATCTTGACCTCTCGGTGCGCAGCTACAACTGCCTCAAGCGCGAGGGCATTAACAACGTGAGTGAACTGGTCGCCCTTTCGGAGACTCAGCTCATGAACATCCGCAACTTCGGTCAGAAGTCGGTGGATGAAGTCAAGGACAAGCTCGTGGAGATGGGCCTGTCGCTGAAGGACGCGGTTCCCGGGTTCGACGGTGCGCACTTCTACAGCGGCTACGACGACGCCGAGGGCACCAACTAACCTCGGCTCTCGCCGCGCCGTTTGCCTGACACACTTTTTTGAATACTGGAGAACTAGAAAATGCCAAAGCCCACTAAGGGTCCGCGCCTCGGAGGAGGCCCCGCCCACGAGCGTCTGCTGCTCGCCAACCTCGCCGCCGCGCTGTTCACTCACAAGAGCATCAAGACGACCGAGACCCGCGCGAAGCGCCTCCGCCCCGTTGCCGAGCGTCTCGTGACGTTCGCGAAGCGTGGCGACCTGCACTCGCGTCGCCGCGCGCTTGCGATCATCACTGACAAGTCCGTCATCCACGAGCTCTTCACGGAGATCGCGCCGCTCGTTGCCGAGCGTCAGGGCGGATACACCCGCATCACGAAGCTCGGCTTCCGCAAGGGTGACAACGCGTCGATGGTTCAGATCGAGCTCGTTCTCGAGCCCGTGAACGCCAAGCCGAAGGCCAAGGCTGACAAGCCCGCCAAGGCCGCAGCTCCCGTTGAGGAGGCTCCTGTCGAGGAGGCTCCCGTCGAGGAGACCAGCGCCGATGAGACCGCTGCTGCCGAGGAGACCACCGAGGTCGCCGAGGCTCCTGCGGACGACGCCGCTGCAGAAACCAAGTAACGCACTTTAGCGTGACAGAAGGCCCCACTCTTCGGAGTGGGTCCTTCTGCATTTGTCGTGGCGGCGGTTCTGTTGCGCACGCAGGTCTTCGCCTTTGCGCAGGTTTCGTGTGGTCGCAGGGCTACAAGGGCTGAGCGGCCAGCCCGTAGTCGCGTGGACCAATGACCGGCGGCAGCCCGGCAAGGCGTTGCAGAGCGGCGCGAACGGCGGACGCGTAGACGAGCCCGCCCGCATCTCCCGGATGAATCTGGTCGCCAGCGAGGAGTCGCAATTGCGGCGTGATGGAGTCGCGCCAGTTGGCGAGCTCGACGTCGCGAAAGCGCTGAGCGAACCTGGTCAGTTCGGTGTTCACTCCGTCTGTCCAGGACCGGGGTGCATAGACATTGACGACAACCAGTT
>NZ_JBACFR010000142.1:0-8828 GCF_056262345.1 Homoserinimonas sp. | reverse complement strand
AAGGGGCCCGCGCGCAAAGAAGATCAAGAAGCCGAGGGCCACGATCCACAGCAGCGGCGAGATCTCACGCGCCTTGCCCGAAAGCGACCGCACGACGACCCAGGCGATGAACCCGGCGCCGATTCCGGTGGCGATGGAGTAGGTCAGCGGCATGATCGTGACCGTGAGGAACACGGGAAGGCCGATGGAGAACTCTGTCCAATCGATAAACCTGATCTGCGACACCATGAGGGCGCCAACGACGACCAGCGCAGCGCCAGCCACCTCCAGCGGAACCACCTGGGTGAGAGGCGTGAAGAACATAGCGAGCAAGAACAGAAGACCCGTCACGACATTGGCTAGACCCGTGCGTGCGCCCTCCCCAACGCCAGCGGCGGAGTCGATATAGATCGTGTTCGACGACGACGAGGTCGCTCCACCGGCAACCGCACCGACACCTTCGATAAGCAGCGCGGACTTGAGGCGGGGAAAGTTGCCCTTGTCATCCTGAAGACCGGCCTCTTTGGTTAGCCCCGTGAGGGTGCCGACCGCATCGAAGAAGTTCGTGAATACGAGCGTGAAGACGAGCATGAGCGCCGCGAGAGCCCCGATGCGCTCGAAGGCTCCGAAGGAGAAGGCCCCCACGAGGGAGAGGTCGGGCAGCGACACGATCGACTCGGGAAGGGAAGGAACGTTGAGGTTCCAGCCTGCCGGATTCGGGCCATCCTCGGTGAACGACGGGCCCACCTTGAAAATGGCCTCCACGATGATGGCGATGACGGTGGTGCCCAGGATGCCGATGAGCAGAGCGCCCTTGACCTTGCGGGCCATGAGCACGCCCATGAGCAACAGGCCGATCACAAACACGAGCGTGGGCAGGGTGGCCACCGAGCCATCGTCACCCAATTGCACGGGCGGCGAGGCCGACCCGCTCGCGCGCACAAACCCGGCATCCACCAGACCGATGAAGGCGATAAAGAAACCGATTCCGACTGTGATCGCCGTCTTGAGTTGGGCCGGCACCGCCTTGAAGATCATTTCGCGAAGCTTTGTCGCCGACAGCAGCACGATGATGAGGCCGTTGATAACGACCAGTCCCATCGCCTCGGGCCAGGTCACCTGGCCGACGACACTGACGGCTAGGAACGAGTTGATGCCGAGTCCGGCGGCGAGGCCGAACGGAAGGTTGGCGACCAGGCCGAACAGGATCGTCATGACACCCGCGGTCAGACCCGTCACCGCGGCGAGCTGGGCTCCATCGAGCGCGTTGCCCGCAACGTCATCCGTGCCACCCAAAATGAGCGGGTTCAGGATGACGATGTAGGCCATCGTCATGAACGTTACGAGACCTCCGCGCACCTCCCGAGAAATCGTCGACCCGCGTTCGCTGATCTGAAAGAACGAATCAAGGCGCCGCCGCGCAGGAGAGGGAGTCGTTTTTGTCGAAGTCACACCGACAAATCTAACGGTCACCGGCTAGTGTCGCTGTTCTTAAAATTTGTCCCCCGAAAGGTGGACAAGATGAGCTAGGCTGGCGCAACCCGATCCCTCCCGCCTGGGAGTGCCCGCAGTCCCCCCGTTGCCCGGCAGATTGGATCGAACGGCGGGAGTGCCCAATGACGGAACCACAGAATAGTGCTGCACCTGCAGGCTGGTATGTCGACCCCATTACGCGTCGTCACCTGCGATGGTGGAACGGTCTTGCCTGGACCGAGAGCGTTGCCCCCCTGCCCGGAGTGGAGCCCGCAGCCTCGGTTGCCCCGGCTCCCCGCGTGCAACAGCGATTTGCCCTGCAAGCATCGGATGATCAGACTCAAGCGGCAGCCGCGCACACGCAGGTGCAGGCAGAACGCTTCACTCAGCCGGCCCAACAGTTTGTCACCCAGGTGCCCAACTACGTTGCACAACGCGTCGAGCCGACCGCCGAACCTACCTTGAGCGTCGCGCCAACGATTCCCTGGCCCGCGATGCAGAACGGCGCTCAGTCCGCAGCGGCTCAGCCGGTCGGCCACTACACGCCCCAGTACGCGGATGCCCTTTCGATTTTGGGATCCCTCCCCCTCGACGACGCGAACGATGACGAAGGAGTCGACGACCCGGCCCCCGCTCGCTCGCCATTCGCTCCGGCCGCCACGAGCGGCACCGATCCGATCTCGTCGCTTCCCGTGGCAGCCGCTCCTCCCGTTTCGGCCACCGACTCGCGCTCCGAAGCCGTCAAGAGCGCTGCCGCACGCCTCGAAGCGGAGTGGGCAGCCCAGCTCGCCGACCAGGCGCAACGCGACCGTGAGGCAGCTCACTTCGCGCTCGCCGCGCAGGCCGACGCCGCACACGCACGCGCCCAAGCTCACCAGGCCGAGTCATTCGCCGCCGCCACGGCGCAAGCCCAGCAGGCACAGCAGGCGGCGCAAGCCCAGGCACAGCAGGCGGCGCAGGCGCAGCATGCCCAGGCCTCCGACAGCACGGCCCTCGACGACTCAATCGAGTCAACCCTCATGTCACGACGCCGGCTGCGCGATGGCGGTACCGGCCCTGTCGCATCCGGCGCACCCATCTCTCGGGCGTCGGCTGCCGTCGCCGACGACGATATCTGGGCCGGGCCCGACGATCGCCGCGGAGAGGCATCCTGGTCGCCCGTGGGCAACGGCCGCGTCGCCGAGCTCAACAACCGCATTCCTGAGCGCTGGAGCACCGCATCCGTTTGGCTTCTCACGCTCACTCCATGGCTGTGGGGGCTAGCGCTTTTTGTCACGCTCTCGCTCTTCACCGCCTGGTCGCTGCCTGCGATCGGTGTGCTCGCGCTCCCCTGGCTTGTGGGGCTTCTCTTTGCCCAGCAGGATGCTGCACGGCTGCGCGACTTCGGCCATGCGCATCCGCCAAGCCCAGCCTGGGCACTTCTCACCGCTCCGGTGTATCTCGTGCTGCGCACGATCATGTTGCGTCGCACTCTCGGGGCGGGCTCGGCGCCGCTGATCGTATGGGCTATCAACGCTGCGCTTCTCGTGGGCATCCTCGCGGCCGCAGCGCTCATGCCCGAGATCCTGCCGTCCTATGTGATCGAGAGTCTCGATCCTCTGCGCGAAACCGCCAAGGACTGGGCAGGGCGCTAAGCCGCTGCGGTCGAGCCCGCCTGTATCTCGTGAACGCCCGCTCTGCTCTCGGGCAGCCCGCAGATTTCGCTCCTATCGTGGTGCGCATGATCAACCATGAGCACGACAAACACCTCCGCGCCGAGGCACCGCTCGGAGCTCTCTCTCCGGGATCAGAGACCGCCCGACCCACCAGCGCCGAATCGGCAGCGGCGGAATTCGGCGTCGTAGAGATCCCTCACGTCGAACCAGCAGAGGCGAACCCCGAAGCGCTCATCGAAGGCAACCGGGTCACGACGGCCCGCGATATGGAATAGCACGATACCGACGCCTCACGGCACTAAGCCATCACGACGGGAGCACGCATGTCACGCGAATATGAGCCCAACCTCGAAGACGAGCGAGAAGAAGATCTCTCTGACGAGCCGGAAGCGCCCGTGCCACCGACGATCGATCCCGACGAACGCATCGAAGCGGAAGAGGACCCCGACGCCCCTCTGGACGACGACAGGCTGGCCTAAGCACGCCTCCCCCGGCGCGACCTCGCGACGGTACCGCCTAGCGAGGGGCGCGCGGCACCGCTACTCGACCGTTGCCTCTGCCCTGCGAGCCCGCTTGCGCTGAGCCGCAACGAACATGGCCATGAACACGACCGCCGTCACCACGATGGCCGCCATGAACGCTAGACCGCTGAATGCGCTGACAGGAGCGAAGCCAGCCCCGACGAGCAGAAGAAGCGCCGATGCGACGAGCCAGTGAACAACGGTCGCGGCGAGCACCCGCTGCGTCACCGACCCGTTGCCGAAGTATCCGAGCAGCACCGAGAGCGCGATCGTGCCGACAAAGACCGAGGCGACGGCGACAAAGTTGTTGGCCATGGGAAAGAGCTGCACGGTCCAAAAACCCCACACCGCTCCCACGATCACAGTGGCGAGAAAGCGGCTGCCGGTGAGCTCCAGAAGCGGCTGCAAGAAACCTCGCCAGCCGATCTCCTGGAGGAGGGCGCCGACCAGCAGGCCGAGCAGGGCCACCGCGATCGGGACCCCGGCAACATCCGCCGGCCACAGCGCGGGCACGCCGAGAATGGCCAGAGCCCCGAGCATCAACGCGAAGAAGACAGCGGATGCTGCAACGCCCAAGATCAGATGGGCAACGACCTGACGGGTCGAGACTGCGGCGGGCAGCAGTTCGCGAAAGCTGGTGCGCTTGTCTGATCGCGCTCCGGCCACAGCCCAGGCGGCCAGCGCGCCGGCTGCTGGACCGCACGCGGCCAGAGAAACGTATCCGTGCGCGAACCCGCTCAGGTCTTGAACGATGTCGAGCACGACGGAGACAACCCCGGTGACGATGGTGAAAATTGCGATGGGGGCGATTGCTCGCTCGAACTTGCTCACTGTTCGACTTTAGCGCGGTGAGCGCGCATCCTGACCGCCCGCTGATTGCTCGGCGCACCCCATCGGCGTAGACCTGGGAGTACCGCACGGGGGTTGACTCGGGCAAGGAGATGGCGATGACGACATCAGAAGACGCGCGGAGACGCACCGCCGTGCCACCGCGAGAGAATCCCTCGCAGCCGGTTTCTCCCCCGCTCTCCTTGTCGCCTGACCTTGTCGTGCCCGATTACATTGACCAGGACCTCTCGGTGCCGCCGACGCACCCGCCGCGTCACGAGCGCTCAGATCGCCTCGCCTCTTCCCAGATGCGTCGCGAGGTGCTTGAGCGCGAGGAACGGGCGTTCGGAGGAGTCAAGATCGGCTCCGCATTTTTCGGCTGGCTCACCGCCGTTGGCACAGGGGTGATCCTCGTCGGCTTCGCTGCCGGCCTCCTCTCAATGCTCGGTGCGTCGCTCGGCTTTGACGGGGCAGGAGGGTTCACGGCGGGCGATGCTGGCATGTCGGCCACGGCAACGGCCATGCTCGTGCTTGCCCTGACCGCGTCCTATTTTTGCGGCGGCTATGTCGCGGGCCGCATGGCCAGGTTTGCCGGTGCGCAGCAGGGCACCATGGTGTTCGTGTGGAGCATCGCCGTAAGCATCGCTGTCGGAACCGCCGCCTCCCTCACGGGCGACGGCTTCGACGTTGCCGCGAGCATCGAGGCATTCCCCGGCGTCGTCCTCGCTAGCGGGGGGCTGAGCCTTGCGAGCATCCTCGCTGTCGTGGCCGTGCTCACCGTGATGCTCGGCGGCGCCATGCTCGGCGGAATCGTCGGCATGCGCTTTCACCGCCGGGTCGATAAGGCGGGTTTTGGCGAGTAGCGCTGTGCAGATGAGCGGCGCCGGAACCCCCCGGCTTGCGCGCGCTGACAGAATTGGAGCATGACCAACCCCTTCTCTGACAGCTTTCCTCTTGTTCTCGGCGGCAACGTCTTCGGCTGGACCGCCGACGAGCCCGAGTCGCACCGCGTGCTCGACGCCTTCGTTGCGGCAGGCGGAAACCACGTCGACACCGCAGACGGATACTCCGCCTGGGTGCCGGGAAACACCGGAGGGGACTCCGAAAGAATCATCGGCAGCTGGCTCGCCAGCCGCGGCAACCGCGACACCGTAACGATCGCCAGCAAGGTGGCGACGCATCCGGAGTTCACAGGGCTCTCCCCCGCAAACATCGCCGCTGCCGCCGACGCTTCGCTCGCCCGCCTCGGCACCGACTACATCGATCTCTACTACGCCCACTTCGACGATGAGACCCAGTCGATCGAAGACATCGCCACAGCATTCGACGCACTCGTCAAGGCGGGCAAGATTCACTCCATTGGCGTGTCGAACTTTTCGCCGGAGCGCATCGACGCGTGGTTTGCCGCCGCGAAGGCCAATGGCCTGAGCACCCCTGTCGCTCTCCAGCCCCACTACAACCTGCTCGCCAGGGGTTACGAAACGACTTACGCTCCCGTAGCCGAGCGACACGGCCTCGGCGTATTCACCTACTTCTCACTCGCCGCTGGGATGCTCACGGGCAAGTACCGCAGCGCCGCCGATGTTGAGGGTGCTGCGCGTGGTCGAACCCTCGCGCCGTTGGCAACCGATGCCGCCTTCTCTACCATCGCCGCGCTCGTCGAGGTCGCTGACGAGGTCGGCGCGACCCCCACCGCCGTTGCCCTCGCATGGCTGCAGTCGAAGCCGTCCGTTACGGCGCCGATCGCCAGCGCACGCTCGGTCGAACAGCTTGAGGGCCTACTTGCCTCCGTAGAGCTTCAGCTCGACCCCTCGCTCGTGGAGCGTCTCGACGCGGCATCGGCGGTGCCCGCAGCGGCGTAGCTCGGGCTCAAGCCCGCTCCCTTTCTGCTGAGGGGTCCCGTATTCGCCTTCCGTTGCCTCCTGGAAGGCGAATATGGGACCCCTCGGCGGCTTTTGGGCGGCGCGCTGCGAACTGTAGGAGACTGGTCTGTCAACCACACTGCCCCGCAGTTCGACTGGTCCATCGGGATCAGCCCCGACTCTGCTCGGCAAGCGACAAACCCCTAAGGAAGCCGCCTTGACATCTGAGATTCGTTTCTCCGACGTAACGACCCCCGACTCCCACGCGCCGTACGTAGCCGCTGCCGATCGCTACACCCATCTTGGTTACCGCCGGGTTGGCGCGAGCGGGCTTGTGCTGCCGCCGATTTCGCTGGGCCTCTGGTACAACTTTGGCGACAACCGCCCCTTCCAGACGCAGCGCGACATCCTTCGCAGGGCATTCGACCGGGGGATCACACACTTCGACCTGGCGAACAACTACGGCCCGCCCAACGGCTCGGCAGAGGAGAACTTCGGGCGCATGCTGCGCACCGATTTTGCCCCGTACCGCAGCGAGCTAGTCGTCTCGACCAAGGCCGGATGGCCGCACTGGCCGGGCCCCTACGGCAACTTCGGTTCGCGCAAGTACCTGCTCAACAGTCTCGACGAGTCTCTCAAGCGGCTCAACACCGACTACGTCGACATCTTCTACTCACACCGGGTGGATGTCGACACGCCCATCGAGGAGACCATCGGGGCCCTCGACACGGCTGTGCGGCAGGGCAAGGCGCTCTACGCAGGCATCTCGTCATACTCGCCGGAGCGCACCCAGGCTGCGGTTGCTGCGGCACGCGCCCTCGGCACCCCGCTGATCATCCACCAGCCTGCCTACTCGCTGCTCAACCGGTGGGCGGAGGGCGGCCTGCTCGAGGTTCTGGACGAAACCGGTCTCGGCTCGATTGCCTTCACGCCGCTCGCGCAGGGGCTGCTCACCTCAAAGTACCTGGGCGACGTCCCCGCCGAGCGGGCCACCAACCGCCCGTCGTTCTCGGAGGATTCCCTTTCGGAGGAGAACCTGGCGCGCATCCGCGGTCTTAACGACATTGCGGCGAAGCGCGGTCAGACGCTCGCGCAGATGGCGGTCGCGTGGACCCTGCGGCCCGGTGGGGTCACCTCAGCGCTCATCGGAGTATCTTCGGTCGCTCAGCTGGACGAAAACCTCGATGCGCTCAACAACCTCGAGTTTTCGGCCGACGAGCTGGCCGCGATCGACACCTTCGCCGTCGACGCCGGAGTCAACCTCTGGGCGAAGTCGAGCGACCTGTAGTCGCGGTGCGGTTGCCCTAGCTGCCGGCGTAGAACGCCGTGACCGTGGCTGCTAGGGCGACCGCGTCGTCCACATGGCACAGCTCGCGAGCCGAGTGCATTGAGAGAAGGGGAACCCCCACATCGACCGTGCGGATGCCGAGCCTGGTTGCGGTGAGCGGGCCAATTGTCGACCCGCAGGGCACCGTGTTGTTCGACACAAATACCTGCACCGGCGCGCCAGCCGCGTCGGCGAGGCGCTGCCAGAGCGCTGACCCATGCGCATCCGAGGCGTATCGCTGGTTGGCGTTGAGCTTGAGTAGAGTTCCGCCGCCGGCGACGGGGCGGTTGGCGGGGTCGTGCCGATCGGGATAGTTGGGGTGAACGGCGTGCCCGGCATCCGCCGAAACGCACCACGACGCCGCCCACGAACGATGGCGATCGTCGCTGGAGGCTCCGAGCCCCGAGCCAATGCGAGTCAGAACGTCTTCGAGCAGCGGGCCGTTGGCGCCAGACCGTGACGACGAACCCAGCTCCTCGTGGTCGAACGCGGCAAGCACACTGATGCTGTCCGCGGCCGGCTTTGCCTGCAGCAGTGCGACGAGACTCGCATAGACCGAGGTGAGATTATCGAGTCGGCCTGCGGCAAAGAGCGAGCGCCCTGCACCGAATCGAGCTGGCGCAGCGGTGTCGGCCGCGAGGATGTCGAACCCGGCAATGTCGTCGACCCGCACACCTGCAGAGTCGGCCAGCACCGCGAGAATCGAGTCCTCATCAGAACCCACCGTGCCGAAAATTGGCTGCGTGTGCTGCTGCCGGTCAAGCTTGAGGCCGTCATTCGCCTCGCGGTCGAGGTGAATCGCCAGCTGCGGGATGCGCAGATACGGCCCCGTGCGGGCCAGAACCTCTCGTCCATCACGTGTGACAATGCGGCCCGCAAGTTCGAGTTCCCGGTCGAGCCACGAGTTCAGGAGCGGGCCGCCATAGACCTCGACGGAGGCCTGCCGCCACCCGTGCGCGCTGATCGAACCGTTCGGCTTGAGCTTGAACCCCGGCGAATCGGTGTGGGACCCGAGAATTCGGAACGGGGTGGGGCCGGATGCTCCTGCCGGAATATTCCAGGCCACGACGGCACCATCGCGAATCACGAACTGGCGGCGCGGCTTGCGCCCCTTCGACTTGGGCATAACCCAGGCGTCGGCCTCGTTCAGGCGATCGAATCCGGCCGCCTCTAGCCGGCGTCC
>NZ_JBACFR010000141.1:0-3691 GCF_056262345.1 Homoserinimonas sp. | reverse complement strand
CTTCTCGCCCCCTATGCAGGCGCCTGCCCCCAGCCACTACCGCTTCGTCGTCAATACCCACGAGGCGATCGGGTTGGACCGACCGGCGCGAATCGGCCGCAAGCCCGTTCAGCCGCGCATCCTTCCCGAGATCCGAGCGCGCCTCGTGCGGGTGCCGTCGCCGCTGAACGAGGTGTCGTCGACCCATATCGAGATGCGCCAGAACGGCACGACCGTTGTCGTCACTGACCTCATGTCGACCAACGGGACTACGGTTATCGTTCCCGGGTCGGCTCCGCGACGGCTGCGCCCTGGCGAAACGTTCGTGATTTCACCCGGAACGGTCATCGACATCGGCGATGGCAATCGCATTGAACTTCTTCCCCTGCAGCGCCCCGGCGTCGCATCCGCAACCCCCGACGCAAGGCTCAAGCAATGACTGAGATTGGCCAGACCACCGGCACCGTCACCGTGACCCTGCCCGACCGCTCGGGCGACTCCGTCACCCTCGGCTGGGCGGCCGCAACCGACACTGGTCGGCGCCGGGCCCATAACGAAGACAGCTACGTCGTTGATGTGCCGATGTTTGCCGTTGCCGACGGAATGGGGGGCCACTCGGCGGGCGACCGCGCGAGTGCGGCGGTAGTCGAGCGCCTCGCCGAGGTAGCCGACGGCGGTTTTGGCAAACGGCGGGATGTCGAGGCGGCGCTTAAGCGTGCCACCAAGGACATTTCGCACGTCGTTGACCCCGACCATCGCGGAGTCGGCACCACCGTGACGGGGGCGCTTCTGGCCCTTGTGGATGGCCAGGCCGGGTGGACCATCTTCAACGTCGGCGACTCCCGCACCTACCTTTTCTATGACGACGTGTTCGAGCAGGTGACTATCGACCACTCGGTGGTCCAGGAGCTTGTCGACGCAGGTCTGCTCGACGCTGCCGACGCCGAGAGCCACCCCGATAGCAACATCATCACCCGAGCCGTGGGATTTAATGCCGCGCCAGTGCCCGACTTTTGGCGCATTAGATTGCACACCGGAATGCGGCTATTGCTCTGCTCGGACGGGCTCACAAAAGAGGTGGACGATGCGACCATCGGCCGCCAGGTGAGGTCGATCGCCGACCGGGAGGTGCTCGTCGAAACGCTCGTGGGACTGGCGCTGGAGGCGGGAGGCCGCGACAACGTGACCGTCGTCGTCGTTGATGTCATCGATGCCCCCGGCGGCGCCGCGAGCAACTCCGGGTCAGAAACCGATGACGTCGAGGCCGATTCGGGCGACGACGACGAAGACTTCGAGGACGATTCCCTCGACGAGGATCATGACGACACGATTCCGCGATCGGGTTCCGCTCCGACAGGCTAATCATTATCCACCCCCGAACGGGGGTGGAAATGCCGTTCTGATCGGGGGTTCCTACCCCGCCCGCCCGGCACCCCTCACCTAGAATGAAAGCTCGTCCGGCCACGCCGCGGCGCACACTTCGGTAGATCACATTCAGCAAGGGGGGCTCAATGGCGCGACGACTGCCATCGCAACCTCCCGTGTTGCCGGGGTTCAACCATCTGCACATTCTGGGATCCGGCGGGTTCGCCGACGTTTTTCTGTATGAGCAGAACATGCCGCGCCGTCAGGTGGCGGTCAAGGTGCTGCTCAGCGAGGTCGTCAACGACCATGTCCGCCAGATGTTCCAAGCCGAGGCCAACCTCATGGCCCAGCTCAGCTCGCATCCTTCGATTCTCACCGTCTATCAGGCGAGTGTCTCTGCCGATGGTCGGCCCTACCTCGTTATGGAGATGTGCTCCTCTGCGCTGAGTGAGCGCTATCGCCGTGAGGCGATTCCTGTCGGCGAGGTGCTGCGCATCGCCGTGCGAATCGGCAGCGCCATCGAGACCGCGCATAGGGCTGGTGTGTTGCACCGTGACATCAAGCCGTCGAATATCTTGCTTACGGCATACGGGCATCCCGTGCTCTCTGATTTTGGCATCGCTGCGACGGTCGCCGGCGGCGACGCCGACGAGGCCGTGGGAATGTCTATTCCGTGGTCGGCGCCAGAGATCTTGCTCGGTGAGAATTCCGGAAGCATAGCGGCGGAGGTGTGGTCGTTCGCGGCGACCGTGTACTCCCTCCTCGCGGGGCGCTCACCGTTTGAGGTGCAGGGAAAACCCAATAAGAGTGCGGACCTCATCGGGCGCATCAGCAAGGCACGCCCCCAGCCCATTGCACGGCCCGATGTTTCTGCTGGGCTCGAAAACGTGCTGGCCAAGGCCATGTCGCGCAATCCTGCCGAGCGCCCGGCGACTGTGCTTGAGCTTGTCAACCAGCTTCAGTCGATCGAATCGGAACTGGGGCTGCCGCAGACGCCCATCGAGGTCGCAATGGACGATTGGGCCCTCGGCTCCGTCTCCGACCTCGAAGATCGCACGCAGGTGAGGGCCATCGCGGCGGCCGATAGCTCGCCGCGTCCCAAGCGACGCCGCAGGCGCCCGGTCGCCGGTCTCACGGGAGAGCCGGTCGCCGAGCACGCCCTGCAGGTCGGAAGCGTCAGCTCCGCCACAGGTAGGCCATCCGGCCCGACCAAAACCATCGCCTGGATCATGGTGGTTGTCGCTGGCCTCGTCATCGCCCTCGCGGGGACAGCCGTCTACGTTCTGATCAGATCCAATTCGTCGATTCCCACGGTGTCGAATATTCAAGCGGCACAGACGCCCGGCGGCATTGAGTTCACGTGGTCAGACCCCGGGCTTCTCGACGGCGATTCGTACCAGATCGAGACCTCCGATGGCGAGCGCAGCGTTCAACTCGCCCCCACCTTCACGGTGTCCGGGGAGTCCGGCGAAAATGCGTGCATCACGGTCAAGGTCAACCGGTCGGGCGTCGTCGGGCCGGCAAGCAACGAGAAATGCGCCGCGATCAGGCCATGAACGTCATAGGGGAGTCCGGCCGCGGCGCGTCAATCGTGCGGCGCTGGCTTTCGCGCCATGTATCTGCCGTCATTACGGCGACCAGTCTCGTCGTAATCGCGGCACTCATCGCCACTGTTGCCATTGTCTCCGATGGCTACACGGCCCAGCGGATGGATCTCGACGACGCCGCCGTATGGGTTGCCAACGGCGACAACCAGGTAATCGGGCGCGCGAACACCGAGATCCTGGAGTTCAACACGGTTGTCGCAAGTGACGGCAGCGATCTCGACGTGGTGCAGGAAGGGCGCTCGGTACTGCTGCTCGACCGTGCGAACACCCGTTTGGACGTGGTGGATGCGGCAACCTCGACCGTGATCGACAGCGTGGCGCTGCCCACCGACACCCCTCGGGTGTATCTCTCGGCGGGGACGGCAATCATCCACGCAGAGGGCACGGGCGAAGTATGGATCTTGTCCGAAAGCGACCTGGGCGGCTTTGACGCCTCGGCTGAGGCAACCTTGAGCCTGGGGCCGGGGTCTGTTGTTGCCGTCTCTGAGACGGGCATCCTCTTTGCCTACTCACCCGAGACGAGCCAGTTGCACCGCATCGAACCGAATCTTGGTGCCGCCGCGACGGGCGCGGGGGCCGAAAGCACCACCATTGACGTGGGGTCAACGGACGATGCGTTTCACATAACCGCCGTCGGTAATCGGCCCGTGATTTTCAACAGTGATTCCCGGGAGCTGTGGCTCGACGGTGCTCGGGCCGATCTTTCCGCGGTCATAGGGTCTGGTTCAACGGCAACTCTG
>NZ_JBACFR010000140.1:0-1950 GCF_056262345.1 Homoserinimonas sp. | reverse complement strand
CAGGAGTACCGCGTCGTCAACTCGACTGACCCCAGGGTTATCGACGAGGAGCGTCGCAGGGCACAGCGCAAGGCCAAGCGCGCGCCAAGCGATGCAGAGATCGAGGATGCGATGTTCGACGAGGCAGCGACGCGGTAGACGGCGTTTCCGGGCTCTGGCTATCGCGCCCCGGCTCGCGTCAACAAGCGGGTTACGCGAGCGAGATGAGGTCCGCGTAGTCGGGGCTCCAGTGGTCTTCGACACCATCCGGCAGGATAAGCACGCGCTGGGGGTTGAGCGCCTCGACGGCTCCCTCATCGTGACTAACGAGCACAACTGCGCCCGCGTAGTTGGCCAGCGCATCCAGAATCTCGATGCGGCTTGCAGGGTCGAGGTTGTTGGTTGGCTCGTCAAGGAGCAAAACATTGGCGCCTGAGACCACGATCATGGCCAGCGCAAGACGAGTCTTCTCACCACCCGAAAGCACGCCTGCCGGCTTATGCGAGTCGTCTCCCGTGAAGAGGAACGATCCGAGCACTCGCCGCGCTTCGGTCTCCGTGATGTTCGGAGACGACGACACCATGTTCTCCAACACGCTGCGCTTGACATCGATCGTCTCGTGCTCCTGCGCGTAGTAACCGATACGTAGTCCGTGGCCGGGCTCAATCTGGCCGGTGTCCGGCTTGTCTACGCCCGCGAGCATCCGAAGGAGGGTGGTCTTTCCCGCGCCGTTAAAGCCGAGAATCACGACCTTGGAACCGCGGTCGATCGCGAGGTCGACGGCGGTGAAGATCTCAAGAGAGCCGTAGCTTTTGCTGAGGTTATGGGCCATCAAGGGCGTGCGGCCACACGGCGCAGGCTCGGGAAAGCGAAGCTTGGCGACACGGTCGACCGTGCGGACCTCGTCGAGCCCTGAGAGCATCTTTTCGGCTCTGCGCACCATCTGGTGTGCCGCTGCGGCCTTGCTCGCCTTCGCTCCGAACTTGGCGGCCTGCATCTGCAGCACCGCGGCCTTCTTCTCGACGTTGGTGCGCTCCTTCTTGCGGCGCTCCTCATCGGCTTCACGCTGGCGCAGGTAGTGCTTCCAGCCCATGTTGTAGACGTCGATTTCCTGACGGTTCGCGTCCAGGTAGAAGACCTTATTGACGGTCTCGCCGACCAGCTCGATGTCGTGGCTGATCACGATGAAGCCGCCGCTGTAGTTCTTGAGGAACTCGCGGAGCCACACGACCGAGTCGGCGTCGAGGTGGTTCGTGGGCTCATCCAGAATCAGCGTTTCGGCATCGGAAAACAGGATTCGAGCGAGCTCGATTCGGCGGCGCTGGCCACCGGACAGTGTCTTGAGGGGCTGGTCGAGAATGCGGTCGGGAAGGTTGAGATTGCTCGCGATCGACGCGGCCTCAGCCTCGGCGGCGTAACCGCCCAGTGCGTCAAAGCGATCGGTGAGCTTTGAGTACTTCTTCATGGCAGCCTCGGCCACCGCGGGGTCTGATGAACCCATGTCGATCGTGGCCTGGCGCATCCCGATGACGAGTTGGCCAAGGTCGCGGGCATCGAGGATGCGGGTCCGGGCGAGGTCCTCTGGATTGCCTGAGCGAGGGTCCTGCGGCAGGTAGCCGATTTCCCCTGTGCGGTCGATGCGGCCCGCGTTGGGTAGCATCTCGCCGGCGAGCGTCTTGGTGAGCGTGGTCTTGCCCGCACCATTGCGACCGACCAGGCCTACCTTGTCGCCCCGGTCGACGCGGAACGTCACATCGGACATGAGAGTTCGTGCTCCCACTCGAATTTCGAGGTCTTGCACGCTGAGCACAGGCTTAATCCATTTCTTGGGCCCGACAGGGCCAGAAGCACATCGGGGGTGGTGAGGGCAAACACTTAGTATATTTGCGTTCGGGTGTGTAAATGATCACTGCCCCTCCGACCATCGGATTCCGTATGTCTCTCCCTAATTACCAAACGCCGACCCAGCGG
>NZ_JBACFR010000139.1:0-6296 GCF_056262345.1 Homoserinimonas sp. | reverse complement strand
CTCCCCGCTGCCGATGAGTTCGGTTTTCGGCACGGCGCTCATCGTGACGGGCACGCGCAAGGTCACGACGTTGGTGGCCGCGAGCTGCTGGCCGTCGCTCGCATCGGTGTCGGGCTTGCCATCCTGCCAGCGCAGGAATCGGCTGCTGGCGGCATCCCACGTCCACGATGGGCGGAACTGGGTGGAGAAGGCGAGGTCGAGCGACTGGGTCGGGCTGCCCTCTTTTGCTGCCGTCGACGATGCGGCATCCGCAGCGTAGGCGAACTGCAGCGTCGGGGCGGCGATATCGGAGTGCGCTGCCAAAAACTTGCTCGCCTCGGCGATCACGTTATGGGGCGCTTTGCGATCGCTGGCCCGAAACATGTAGTCGGCCGTATCCGGTTGGCCATGGATGGCGTTGTAGACGGGGGTGTTGCGCATCATACTGACGAACTGCGGCTGGCCTCCCGCATAGAAGATGATGCCACCGAAGGGCGAGGCAATATCGGGGTCCATGGGCCGAATCGAACGCACCGGACCGAACTGTTCGGGCACGGTCGAGTGCCAGACGGCCACGTAACGCGTGATGCCACCCTCGACCAGCTCCTCGAACACAATGTCTGTGGCCGAAAGCCCCAGCTGCGGTCGGGCGCTCCAGTGGTTGTCGATCTTGGCCATGACGGCCGCGTGATCGAGCGAACCCGCCTCGACCGTTGTGCCGCGCAGGGGGGCGATCTGGGTCGGAGCTGGCTGCTCGTACGTGCTCTCGTAGGCGGGCGCAGCCGACTTGGTGACAACAGTCGCCTCCGCCGCGCATCCCGCTGTCATGGCCGTCAACGCAACGAGAATTCCCGCCGCGGCAGCCCTGCTCCCCACCCGCAGTGTCGCAATCACAGGCCACACACTAACGCCGCCCCCGGCGGGAGCGGCGTCAGCTGAGGGGCGCGCCCCCCGATTGGTGCCGGTTATCCCGGCGGTTGTTTAGGCCAGGCGCACTGATTCTGCCTGGGGACCCTTCGATCCTGTTCCGACGTCGAAGACCACCTGCTGGCCCTCTTCGAGAACTTTGTATCCGCTCATGTCGATGGCCGAGTAGTGGACGAAAACGTCCTGTCCTCCGCCTTCGACGGTGATGAATCCGTAGCCCTTTTCAGCGTTGAACCACTTCACGGATCCGTTCGCCATTGTGCAACTCCCTGCTGTGTATCGTCAGCGGCGCACGCGGTACGGCGCCGAGTCGCCGATCCGAACGTAGTTCGGGTCTACCTGGTTCTCGGAGAGATGTGCTGTGGAGCATGCCTCACATGGGAGCCGGATGAGCGACCAGTCCAGATAGTAGCGACGAACTGAGCAAAAGTGGAGAGTTATGTGACGATCCGTCACCCCGTAGACACAGATTAAACAGAGGCGTAATGTTCGCGCCCTCGATCAGGGGTGTTTTAGGCGGCGGGAGCCACGTAGTCGGCACCGATCAGGATCGTGATGGGCGAGGCCGGGTAGTCGTTCGAGAGGCGCGGCTGGCCGACGCCGAGATCGTGCACGAGCTGGAGAACGGCGGCCTCATGCTCGGGGTCACTGTAGTAGATCTGCGTCGTGGCAACGTCGTCGGCAGCGGCGTTTGCCCGGCTGCCAATGCCGAGGGCGGCGCCGCCCCAGCCCTTCTCCTCGAGCGAGTCACCGACAGAGGTCGCAAGGCCCGCGGTTCCGGTGCCATTGAGCACCGTGATGGCGACCTCGGGGTCGAGCGCTGGCTCGACAACGGCGGCGGGATCCTCGCCAGTGCCAGGCGCACCGGCCTCGGCTGAGTTGCCGACTCCGGGAATCGTAAGACCCAGGTCGGGGTTGAGCAGGCTGAGCCCGAAGAGACCGCCGGCGACGAGCACGACAGTCGCCGCTGCGGCCCAGGCCAGACCGATCCAGTGACGAGAGCGAGGAGCAGGGGCACGGTGGGCGCCGACGCGCGTGAGGTCGTCGGGGATGTCGTCGAAACGATCCTTGATGCGGGTGGCCATCGTCTTCCTTCAGGTCTTGTTCGGCCGCGACGCTGGGGCGCAGGCCGAGGTTCCCGCCGCGGTCACAGATCCTCGGGTTCGGCGCCCGCTGAGATCCCCCGCGCGCGCCCGTCCCGAATCCTGCGAAGTCTGCGCACGAGCATCGGGTCGTGCTTGACGGCTGCAGGAGATTCGATCGCGGCGTTCAGCAACTGATAGTAGCGGGCGGAGGTGAGCCCAAGCTCCACGCGAATCGCCTCGTCTTTGACTCCCGCATGCCCCCAGGCTCGTGATTCAAACTGCAGGATGCTGCTGTGCTGCTCCGAGAGCGCGTCGCCGTTGCGTAGATCAGGGCCGTGCAGATCAGCGCCGGGTAGATCAGCGTCGGGTGCAGCCTCGCCCGGTGCATGCTCGGGTTCGCGTGAGTCAGTCATCGCGTCAAGCTTATGCTCGCGGCGGTGGCTCGGCTCATGGCAAAGGCTGCCGAGCCGACCATGGCGCCCCCAGGCGACTTTGGTTAGGATTACCTAACAGCGGCGGTCGCCGCTCGCCGCCCAGCACCCAAGGATTTCCGTTTGTCTACGCGCCTCACGACCCGCCCGATCCTCGCTGTCGTCGCATCCATCGCCAGCATCGCGC
This sequence comes from Homoserinimonas sp., assembly GCF_056262345.1. NCBI lineage: Bacteria > Bacillati > Actinomycetota > Actinomycetes > Micrococcales > Microbacteriaceae > Homoserinimonas > Homoserinimonas sp. The sequence goes on along the minus strand of NZ_JBACFR010000139.1, from coordinate 3,687 downwards.
TTCTGGCTGGATGCAGCGGCAATAGCGTGGGTGCCGCGCCGCACCCCGAGGCGAGCGACGCATCGGCCCAGCAGGTGCCGCTCTCGGAGCTCGACTTTGTGGAGAACCCGCGCGAGTGGAAGGGCGCATCGACCGCGATGCTCGGCTCGACCTCGATCAAGCCGATCACCAAGGACCCCCAGCAGACGCTGCCAGCGACCGTGACCTCTCACGACCTGAGCGGCGACACGAGCGTGACGGTGACGAGCACGGAGCGCGTTCTGGGGCTCGACATGTCCGGGTCTATCGCCGCCACAATCGTCGGGCTCGGCTTCGCTGACACCCTCGTGGGCCGGGATGTCTCGTCCACCTTCGCCGAGGTCGAGGACCTGCCGGTGGTCACCTCAAGCGGCCACAGCATCAACAACGAGTCGATCATTGCCCTGCGACCCACGCTCGTCATCACCGACGGCTCGGTCGGCCCTGTTGACGTAGTTCTGCAGATGCGCGACGCCGGCATCCCCGTGGTCTTCGTCAACGACACTCCCGGTTTTGCCGGCGTGAGCCAGCTCGCAACCCAGGTGGCCGCGGCATTCGGCGCCCCCGAAACGGGCGCGATGCTCGCCGAAAGCCTGCAGGCCGACATCACCGCCAAGGTTGCCGAGATCGCTGCCATCGCCCCCCAGCACGAGGGCGAGAAGCTGCGGATGCTCTTTCTCTACCTGCGCGGCGGGTCTGGCATCTACTACCTCTTCGGCAAGGAATCCGGCGCCAACGACATCATCAACGGCCTCGGCGGCATCGACGTCGCTACCGAGATCGGCTGGACGGGGATGCAACCCATGACCGATGAGGCCGTAATCGCGGCACGACCCGACCTCATTCTGGTGATGACATCGGGGCTCGAAAGCGCGGGAGGAGTGCAGGGACTGCTCGACACCAAGGTCGCGATCGCCCAGACCCCCGCCGGCATCAACGAGCGGTTCGTTGACATGAACTCGGGCCAGGTGCTCGGCTTCGGCCCGCGCACCGCCAGCGTTCTCGACGCTCTCGCTCGCGCCGTGTACGCGCCCGAGGGCTAGCCGAGCGCGGTCAACTGGTCGCCGTGAGGCGAGCAGAAGGCGATCGGATGCTCGTCGAGCGCGACAACATATCGAGCAGAATGGTCGCCCTGCGGCAGGCGCTCGCGCACCTCTGGCAGCACGCCTGCACCCTCGAGCGATACCCACCGGGCACCCGACTGCCGAATGGCGTCTACTAGCCGCATGCGCTCGGCGAAGGGAATGTAGACGAGCACTCCGGCCGTGACGATCACGGGCATTGTGCCCGGCGGAACGGCCGCGAGGGCATCCGCTAGGCGGTCTATGGCGTCTCCCGCCAGCAGATGCGGTGGGTCTGCTCTGGCGATGTCGATGGCCGCTCGCACCCGGGACAGTCTCTGCCGCTGACCCGGCCACACCATCGAGGTGAGCCACGCGGCATCCCCTTCGTCCGCTGCGTTCAGGGGACGAAGATCAATGCCGCCGCGCCAGGCCACCTGGGGCAGCGCGTGGGGCACGAGGTCGCTCGGGGCCGAGGCTGAGAGCGTGACGGTCGACGGCCCGTCTGAGGGGTCCAGACGTACAGGGGTCTCGGCGTCGTCGTCCGGCGCATAGTCATAAGAAAACCGGTCGACATAGAGGCACAGCCCGGCGGATGCGCCCAGCTCGATGAGGGCGAGCGGCCCGCCAATTCTGGTGAGCGCTGGGAGCAATGCTGCACACCGCTGCGGCTCGTTGGTCTGCATGGGTCGCGCGCGGCACTCGGCCTGTACCTCGGCAGCATGGGCGATCAGAAACCGGGTGAAGTCGCCACTATCGCCCTCTCCCGCGCCCAGGAGTCGGGCGACGGCAAAGACCAGCGGGGGTTGACGTTTCGCCTCGGGCAGCGCGTCAATGATCGCGAGCATGGAGTCGTCGGCGGCCACGGCAGTTGCCCACTGCTCGTATACCTCGGACTGCGACGCCACCTGGCGGGCGAACTCTCGGTACCACTCGGCGGTGTCTCTCACCCCTTCATGATCGCAGGCGACGCGGCGTTAACGGCCGAAGCCCGCCCGGGCGGTCGCTCGGGCGGGCTTCGGGTGGCGAACTAGCGTCAGTTCTGCTTGCGACGCGCCCGCATCAGGAGGGTTGCTACGACTGCGGCGAGGATCACGACGAGAGCGACAAGCAACCACACCACCCAGGTGAGGTCAGGCTGCGCCGAGATCGGGGCAACCGTCGCTTCGTCAGAAGCCTCTTCCGTTGCGGCGACCTCGTCGCATCCGTCGCTCTGGGTGATCGTGATGGTCACGGGGTCGAATGCCTCACCGGCCGAGTAGGTGCCGAACGTCGCCTCGCCGTCGGCGGTGAGCTTGGCAGGAACATCAGCAAACGTGATCTCCCCGTCCTCGTCGGTCTCGGTGGCAGCGGAGAGGTCGAGCTCTACGAAGGAGACGTTGCGCTCATCGATGGTCTCGCCGTCCTGGGTGTCACCGGAGATGTCGAACACCAGAAACGCTGTGTCCCCGTCGAACTTCACGCGGAGGTTCGACAGCATCGTGTTGAGCACACCGCCGTGACCCGTGAAGGTCAGAGTGCCCGGCAGCGCGATCTCGCCGGTCTTCTCGTCGGCGTCGAACGTGCCGGAGCCTGTCTTCCAGAGAAAATCGGGGGTTTCGTATTCGAGACCCTCGCCGACGACCCACTCGCCGTGAGCAATCGATCCGCTGATGTACGCGCGGAAGGACTCCTTGAAGCCCCACGTGACCGTGGCGTTCTCGACGACACAGCTGGCGAGAGCTGCAACCGCTGCCGACCCAAAGTCGACGACCACACCGCGGTCAACCGAGCCCTGGAACGTCAACGTGTGCTCACCCGTGAAGTCGCTGGGCAGTACGCCTGTCCACGTGACGACACCGTTCGCATCCGCCGTGGCGTTGCGGTCGAGCACCGTGGGGGTCGAGTAAAGCACGACCAGGATGCCGGTCTCGTTGGGCTGGAAGCCCGTCGCGCGGATGGTCACCGTGCTGCCGGGAGCAACGTCACCCTCCACGATCTCGGCACCTGTTGTGACGGGAGCCGTGGGAGCAGGCGTTGCCGTTGCCGGGCGCTGGAAGCTCGCGACCATCGCGGAACCGACGGATGCTGTGGCGGGAGCACCGATCGTGAAGGTGACGGGGTCAAGCGCCGTGCCCACCGGGTAGAACGGGCTGCCGGTGAGGGCGAAAACGCTCGTTCCCGCCGCGGTCAGCACTGCGGGCACGCCGGAGTAGGTGACCGCGCCGTTGTTGACGCTCCGGTTTGCCGCAGCCAGGTTCAGGCTTGCGATTGCGAGCTGCGAGCCATTGGCCGTGACGAACAGGGTTCCGGAGGTTGCGGAGTCAACCCGCACAACGGGGTTGGAAATCGTCACGTCGAGGATTCCGGCGTGACCAGTGAACCGAACGGCACCGCTGTAGTTGGAGGTGCCGACTCCGGCCGCCTCGGTGTAGCTGCCGCCGGCCGCCTGGCCGAACACGTAGGAGCCGCCGGATGCGCGTGCACCGCTTGTGCTGATCGTGCCGTGGGCGATCGAGCTGGTGATGTAGCTGCGGAACGAGTCCTTAATGCCCCAGGTGAGCGAGCCGCTCGCGACGGGCGTTACTTCTGCCGGGGTCGTGGTGGGAGGCGTAACAACGGGAGGAGT
>NZ_JBACFR010000138.1:0-19795 GCF_056262345.1 Homoserinimonas sp. | reverse complement strand
CGTCGGAGAGGGGGGTGGAGCGGGCGTTGGCGCTGTCGCCGCCCGCGCCCGCGCCAACCCATTACCGCCGAGGGGTCCCAAATGCGTCCACGAGATCGCCGCGAAGGCGAATTCGGGACCCCTCGGCGTGGCGTGGTGGGGTGGGGTGGGGCGGATGTGGGCGAGTGTGACCTGACCGGTCGCGCAGTAGCATCGAAGGGTGACTTCCGACACGCAGACCTTCACCGTTCGCCCCGCACGAACGGGGGATGTGCGGCAGATTCAGGCGCTCGTCGAGCCTCTCGTGCAGGAGCGCATCCTGCTCGGCAAAGATCTTGTGGTGTTCTTTGAGAACATCCAAGAGTTTCAGGTCGCTGTCGACGAAGCCGGTGCAGTGATCGGATGCGGTGCGCTGCATGTGCTGTGGGAGGACCTCGCCGAGGTGCGCACTCTCGCCGTTTCGAAGCAGTATCTCGGCAAGGGCATCGGACATGCGCTGCTGACCGCGCTTGAGCAGAGCGCTCGAGATCTGGGGCTGAGCCGACTGTTCTGCCTCACCTTTGAGGTCGACTTCTTCTCCCGTCACGGCTTTATGCCCATGGGAGAAGAGACCGTTGATCCCGAGGTCTATGCCGAACTTTTGCGCTCGCCCGACGAGGGTGTCGCGGAGTTTCTTGACCTGTCGAGGGTCAAGCCCAACACGCTCGGCAATACCCGGATGATCAAGACTCTCTAGCTAGTCTGAGTACATGTCGACGATCCGAAACCCCGTCGGCCCGCAGTCGCCTCAGGTGTATTGGCGGCGCCGGCTGGTGCTGGGACTTGGCCTTCTCGCGGTCATCATTGTCATTGTGCTCATCGTGGTGCGCCCCGGCGCTGCCGACGGCAAGGATCCGGGAGCCTCGACTGCTCCAGCGGCCAGCGAATCGAGCAGCCCGAAGCCGAGCGACGAACCCGTCGTGGATGCCGGGCCGGAGACACCGTGCCGTCCGCAGAGCGTGAAGATCGAGGCGATCGCCGACAAGACCGCGTATGCCGCCGGCGTGATTCCGCAGCTGAGCCTGCAGCTCACCAACATCGGGGCTTCTCCCTGCACGGTCAATGCGGGCACGACGCAGCAGGTCTTTGAGGTCGGCAGCGGCGAGGAGGCCTATTGGCTTTCGACCGATTGCCAGACGGAACCCGTCGATGCGCCCGTCGTGTTGGAACCCAACACTCCCATCAGCACGGCTCCGCTCGCATGGGACCGCACACGGTCTTCGCCCTGCGACAGCAGCACGACCGCGGTTCCCGCCGGAGACGCGACCTACTACTTTGTGGTCAAGCTGGGCGAGCTCGAGTCGGACCCCGTCTACTTTCGCCTGCTCTAGGTTCGGCAGCGTGTTCGGCAGCGTTAGAACTGCGGCACTTCGGGCTGCACCGTCTCGGTCGTAGCGAACGCGGTGCGCATCGCTTCGCGCAGGTGTGTGCTGGTGCTGTCAATGAGGGTGGTGAACCCGAGCCGGTGAGCCTCCGCCGCCCGCTGCTTGCTGTGGCTGACGCTGCGGATCTCGCCCGCGAGGCTGATCTCGCCGATTGCGGCAAGCGTGGTGGGGAACGCCTTATCGCTGTAGGCGCTGGCGATGGCGAGTGCGATGGCGAGATCGGCGCCCGGCTCGGTGAGGCGGATGCCGCCCACCGTTGAGACGTAGACATCGCTGCTGCTGAGCGGTAGCTTGGCGCGGCGCTCCAGCACCGCGAGCAGCATGGCAACCCGGGAGGAGTCGACCCCGTTGGTGACGCGGCGTGGTTGAGGCGCCGAACTCTTGACGATGAGGGCCTGCACCTCGACGGGCAGGGAGCGGCGCCCCTCGGTGGCGATGGTGACGCAGGTGCCGCTGACGGGGGCGGTGCTGCGGCTGAGGAACAGGCCACTGGGGTCGGCGACCTCGGCGATGCCGTCACCGGTCATCTCGAAGCAGCCCACCTCATCCGTTGGTCCGAAGCGATTCTTGTGGGCGCGGATGAATCGCAGCGCTGTCTGCCGGTCGCCTTCGAACTGGCACACGACATCGACGAGGTGTTCGAGTAGGCGCGGCCCGGCGATAGAGCCGTCCTTGGTGACGTGGCCGACGAGCAGCAGGGGCAGGTCGCGGTCTTTGGAGATGCGGATGAGGGTGGATGCGACCTCGCGCACCTGGCCGGGTTGGCCCGCGAGACCGTCGCTCAGCGACGAGGACACCGTCTGCACAGAGTCGACAACGAGCAGGTCGGGGTGAACCTGGTCGATCTGCCCGATGATCGTGGCGAGATCCGTTTCGGCCGCCAAATAGAGGCTGTCATGCAGCGCCCCGGTGCGCTGGGCGCGCATCCGCACCTGGTTCACGGATTCCTCTGCCGAAACGTAGAGCACCCGCTTGCCGGTGGCGGCCGCACGGGAGGCCACTTCGAGCAGCAGGGTCGACTTGCCGACGCCCGGCTCGCCGCTGAGCAGGATTGTGGCCCCGGGGACAATGCCGCCGCCAAGCACGCGGTCAAACTCCGCGATGCCACTCGGCCAGTGAGCCACCGCGCTTGCCGTTATGGCGGTGATGGGCTGCGCTGCCCGCTCATCGCTGAGCACGACGGGCTTAAGCGTGCGGGCGATGCCCGTGGTCTGGCCCGCTTCAGCGACCGTGCCCCAGGCCTGGCACTCGCCGCAGCGGCCGGCCCATTTGAGGGTTGTCCACCCGCACTCAGAGCAGCGAAAGTTGGTGGTTATGCGGGCCATGCGACCAGCCTAGGTGAGGCCGCCGACACCGCCAGCGGCGGCATCCGCCTCTCTCTCCGCCTGCTGGGCGACGAGCTCGACCGCGCGCCGCTCGACGAGTGGCAGAAAGGCGTTGGTCCAGGCGCGGTAGCCGCGATCGTTGGGGTGAAAGAAATCCTGCGACACCTGGTTGAGGGCGTATCGCAGCATGCCCAGCCGGTGGGTTTCGCGGTGAACGGGGGCCACGCTGAGGCCGTGCCGCTGCGCCGCCGCCGCGATCATCTCGTTGGCCACCCGCACGTTCGCCTGTGCCCTGCCCACATAGAAACTCGGCACATTTCCGACGATGCTGTGCGCGGGAATTGCAGAGTAGAGCTGCTCAATCTCGCGCTCGAACCGGTCGGGATCCCACGTGCCGATGTCGTTGGCGCCGATTCCGACCGTAACGACATCGGGCTCCACGCCCAGCTTCGCGAGGGCAGGCAACTGCTTCTCGATGGCCTCGCGCAACCGTGCACCAGAAGCGCTCAGATTAACGACCCGAACGCTGCGGCCCGTGGTTTCGCGCAGCATCCGCGCAATCTCGCCAACGTAGCCACGCTGCGGCTTGCTCGACCCGATGCCCTGGGCCGCGGAATCGCCGAGCGCCACATAGAGCAACTCGCCCTTCTTTTTGGCGCGATCCCGCCAGTATTTGGAGTTGATGGGAATCGTCTGCGCGAGCCGCTCCATGCCCTGGATGCGGCGCTGCTGCACGAGAGTGGTAGCGAGCGCGCCGCCTGCCCCCACGAGTGCGGTTGCCAATGCGGCCCATCCAACAGTGCGAATTCTCATGTTCAGATCGTAGGGAGGTTTCGCTGGGAGGCGCGGGTGCGCGAGTGACGGCGTGCATGAGGGGGTGCCAGCGTGTACTACAATCGTTGGCGGTACCGTGTCCGAGCGGCCGAAGGTGCAACTCTCGAAAAGTTGTGTGCGTGAAAGCGCACCGTGGGTTCAAATCCCACCGGTACCGCCACTGAAAACCCCCTGCACCCCTTTGTTTATATGGGATGCAGGGGGTTTTTTGGCTGTCTGGGGGGCTAAGTCCCTATTGCGCCATCGCAGATTCGGCCACCGTGGTCGTATGCCTCAGTTTCGCGCGCCCGAGCGCCAGCTTCCCGGCGGTTTCCGCTTGCCCATTGCCTCCGCGCTTGCCCTCACGCTTGCGGTCGCTGGCCTCGTGCTTGCCCCGGCGGCATCCGCGTCAGCCGCCACCAGCTTCGTCGTGGAGGGGGCCGTGACCACCGGAAGCGACCCGTACGGGGTGGCAGTGAATGCGGGCACGAACACCGTGTATGTGGCCAACCAGCTCGATGACACGGTCTCGGTGATTGATGGCGCCACCAATACTGTGAAGGCGACCGTTCCCGTCGGCGATTTCCCCTACGGGGTGGCGGTGAACGAGAGCACGAACACCGTGTACGTGACAAATCTCCGCGACAATTCGGTCTCGGTGATTGATGGGGCAACCAACTCCGTGACGGGCAGGATCGGCGTCGGCAACGCTCCGTTTGGCATTGCGGTTAACGCGACCACGAACCGGATCTATGTGACGAGCAGTGGTGACAACTCTGTGTGGGTGATCAACGGACTCATCAACGCTGTGATGGCCAGGGTAGGTGTGGGCAGCTACCCCTATGGGGTGGCAGTGAATCCGGCTACGAATACGGTGTACGTGTCCAACTCCAGCAGCAACACGGTCTCGGTGATCGACGGCGGCCTCAATACAGTCGCCGACACGCTTCCGGTGGGCAGCTTCCCCTATGGGCTGGCCGTCAACGCCAGCACCAACACCGTATATGTGACCAATTACTCCGGCCGCTCGGTGTCGGTGATCGACGGAGTCACCAAGGCGGTGAGTGCCGTGCCTGTGGGGTACTTTCCGCGCGCAGTGGCGGTGGATGCGAGCACCAACACCGTATTTGTGGTGCAGCAAGACCAGAGAGTGTTCGTGATTGATGGCGCGACGAACGCGGTCGTCTCAGACGTTTCGGTGGGCAGCTTTCCCTCTGAGGTGGCGGTCAATGCGCGCAGCGGAACGGTGTACGTGACGAGCCAGGGCGCAGCCAAGCTCTCGGTGATTGTGTTGGCCGTCGTGCCGAGCGAGCCGACCGGTGTCGTCGCGACGGCCGGAGACGGCCGGGCGACTGTGGTTTTCGCCGCCCCGCTCAGCGATGGCGGCTCGGCAATAACCGGATACACGGTGACGGCGACGAACCTGACAAACCCGGGACGCGGTGGCCAAACGGGCTCTGGCGCTGGCAGCCCCATCATCGTGACGGGTTTGACCAACGGTGACACCTACCGGTTTAGTGTCACCGCGACGAACAGTGTGGGCGCAGGGGCAGCATCCGTTGCTTCCAATGCGGTGATCCCCGTCGCGCCGGGCGCCGCTCCAGTCGCGCCTGTGGAGCCAGCGGCCGGTGCCGATGTGCGCACCTTGGCGGCCACCGGCTCCGAATCTGCCCTGCCGTTGGCGCTGGCGGGGCTGCTGCTTCTGGGTGGACTCGCCGCGCTCGCGTTCTCGGCTCGCGGCGGCGCGCGCCACCCAGTCAGCGTGGCGAAGGCCCCGCGATCGGAGTGATCGCAGGGCCCTCGGTGGTGCGGCGGCGTGGCCCGGGTTATGACGGACGGTTACCGGTAGGGATGGTGATGGGCGTGGTCTTGCCATCGGCGCCCTTGTTGAGGAACGCCATGCCGATGCCCTTAACCAGTCGGTCGAACGTGCGGTAGGTGACCGGCATGAAGGGGTTGGTTCCCTCTCGGAACGCGATGTAGGCGGGCCATGCGGTCTTGATCAGGGCGGCCGAAGCGTAGTCGCGCCTGAGGTTGAGCCAGTCGCCCACTTCGTGACCGAGCTGGTACCGCACGAACTCGTTGATGAAGCCGCGGGTGAGGCCGAGGTCGACCTGAGCGGGTAGCCCCAGCAGAACCTCGGCGAGAGCCTTGCCCTCCATCGTCGGGGAGAGGATGGGCGTCAGTACCTGGGCAGACTGGGCGTAGGCATCGGGCCAGCTGGCCGGGATGTACTCGTCACGCACGCCCAGGTAGTGCAGGGCCACCTGCCAGTGGTGCAGGAAGGCCTCGTCCTCGGCCGCGGTGAACTTGATGCCCCACTCCTTCATCTTCATATGAGCGAAGGTTCCGGTGCTGTGGAAGGTGACGAGGATATCCGCGTTGCTGATCGGGATCGCCTCGTCGGCGACGGCCTTCCAGTGGGGCGACTGAGGCAGAAGGTGTCGAACCGCGGCATGGACCATGCGGGTCTTGTTGCCCGTGACGATCATCTGACCGTCTGGTTCGAAAGCATTGGGGTCTTCGAGGTCGTAGCCGAAGGTGAATGTCTTGGCCGCGCGATCCTGCATGTCGGCACCGCCAGCTGACCAGTAAACCGACTTTGCCTCTCGCGGGATGACGGTGCTCATGGTTCCGCCGCCGACGCCGTAGAGCATGAAGAGGTACATCTCGAGGCGGCGGTTGAGCACTCCAGCCCTGCGCAGCTTCACCGGGTCGGCCCACGTTGGCAGTTTGGTGCTGGTCTGGAGGAAGGCGGTGAGGTCTGCTGGGATGCCGGCGGGCAGCGCATCCTTGTTATTCACCCACTTGGCCATGGCGGTGTTGATCTGGGGCACATGACCGTTGGTCAGCGCTGATGCCATGATGCGGTCGATCTCGTCGTCCCACACCCACTGCGGGTCGAGCCCCGTGCCGGTGCCGAGCACCGATCGGGCCGGTGACCACGCCCACGCGGCGCTGGGGGCGGCTGCGGCGCCAATGCCGAGCGCTGCTCCCAGCGTGAGTACGGTTCGTCTGTTCATTTCAGGCACGGCGTGACCAACTTCCCGAACGGGGATGAACCTCGCCGAGGTGACACCCTTGTCACCGCCTCAGCATCGCACTGTCCATCCAAGACCAATGTGATTTCTCGTTAACATATGGCCGGTTGTCGGAATGCACAAGAGCTGCGTTTGCCCGGCTTTGCAGGGAAGGAGGTCATTCAGCGGCAAGTTCGAACCCGCGGGAGGCTGCGGAATGCCCATTAACATGCAGCTCGATGCGATGCTCCCCCGCGTAGTAGCGCCGGGTAGTGATGGGGCGGAACGAGTGCTTTTTGGCGATGGCAATGCTCTCGCCGGGTGCGAGCGTGCGAACGGCGAGCTTGAACGTCTTGCCCGATGTCTCGCCCGATGCCTTGCGGTGGTGCACTGTGTAGTCAATCGAGAGCCGCGCGGCCGACGCGGCCCGATTGGTGATCGTCGTAGAAAAAGTGAGACTCTCGCCGATCACGACGCGGTCGTGGCTGAGCTCAATCTCGGTCACCTCAACATCCGCCGGAGCAAAGCCCAGAAGCGCCAGTGCTGCCGGGTCTCCTCGCTTGATGAGGGTGCGCAGCGCGCGCGTGACGAGCTTCTCGGTGTTGGCATCGGGTTCGGCGAGCCACCCTGAGGCGGTAGAGACGACCAGGGCGGCGTTCTTGCGGCTGAGATCGTTGAGGTGGTTGGCAACCGACCGGCGCACGTAGTCGCTGTCGTCGCGGTAGAGCGAATCCAGAATGGGGATGGTCACCTCGGGTTGGCCGAGCAGAGCGGGTACCTGGGTGGCCCACGGCAGGTATGGGCGGGTTCCCTCCGAGGCGAGACGCCGAACATGCGGATCGTCGGATGCTGTCCAGTGGGTGACGATTGTCGCGATCGCGCGCTCTGGGTTGTGGCGCAGCAGTGTGCGGAGCGCAAATTCAGAAGTCAGCCTCGGCGTGAGTGCCGCCAAGAGCTCCAGGGCATCGTCGAACGCAGCATCGCCGCCGTCGAGAACCGCACGCTGGGCAACCGCACTCGTGACGGGCCAAATGAGCCACCCTGCAAAGGATGCGTCTGCCGCGGCCGCGCGCCGGATGATGCTCGCGAGGTCGGAGTATGGCCCGTCGATGTCATGGAGCAGAGCATCCCGCAGCAGGTCGCTCCGTTCGCGCAGCGCGAGGCCTTCGAGCAGTGCCGGCGCAGCGGCGAGCTGAGTGAGCGGCAGCTCGGGGGCGGCGGCGCGGATGGCGCGCACAAGCTCGCCAGCGGCATCGATTCCAAGAAGCTCGTCGGCGAAGGGCATTCCCCCACGATGTCAGTGCTCGCCTCTCCGTGCCAGTTCGTGGGCGACAGAGGGATCACCCTCGGTGGGTGATTGGGGGGCCCGTGATGCTTCCTAGTGTCGTTAAACATGAACGCCAACAACACTGCACCCGCGAACGACAGCTCCCGCAATGCCTTCACCGGTTACGGGGATTTCAACCAGCTGAATCCGTTGTTTGCCAGGCCGGGGGAGGCCACCGACTTTCCGTTGGATCAAATTCCTGCGGGCGAATCCCTGCCGGAGACGGCGTACCAGATCGTGCACGACGAGTCGATGCTCGACGGTAACGCGCGACTCAATCTGGCCACCTTCGTTGGAACGTGGATGGATGAGCACGCGATCAAGCTCTACATGGAATCCGCCGACAAGAACATGATCGATAAGGACGAGTATCCGCAGACGGCGGCGATCGAGACGCGCTGCTGGAAGATGATCGCCCGGCTGTGGAATGCGCCCGACGCCGAAAAGTCGATCGGCACCTCGACAATCGGGTCGTCAGAAGCGTGCATGCTGGGCGGGCTAGCTCTCAAGCGTCGCTGGCAGTTGGCCAGACGGGCAGCGGGAAAGTCCACGGATAAGCCGAACCTCGTGCTCTCAAGCGCAGTGCAGGTGTGCTGGGAGAAGTTCTGCAACTACTGGGATGTCGAACCCCGTTTTGTGCCCATATCGCTTGAGCACAAAGTGCTCGACGGGCACGACCTCGACCAGTATGTCGACGAGAACACCATTGGCGTCGTCGCCATCATGGGCGTCACCTACACAGGAATGTATGAGCCGGTGGCGAAGATCGCCGCCGCCCTCGATAGCATCCAGGAGAAGACCGGCCTTGATGTGAAGATCCACGTCGACGGGGCATCCGGGGGCATGATCGCGCCGTTCTTGCACACCGATCTGGAGTGGGATTTCAGAGTGGATCGGGTTGTCTCTATCAGCACGTCCGCCCACAAGTACGGCCTCGTCTACCCCGGGCTGGGATGGGTTGTGTGGCGCACGGTGGATGACCTTCCTCAGGATCTGGTCTTTGAGGTCAGCTACCTCGGCGGCACGATGCCCACGTTCGCCCTCAACTTTTCGCGACCGGGCGCACAGGTGCTGCTTCAGTACTACCTGTTCCTCCGGCTGGGATGGGACGGCTATCGCCGAGTTCAGCAGGCGTCGCATGACGTTGCTCTCTATCTCTCAGGAGAGATCGCGGCGATCAGCGCGTTCGAGCTGTGGAACGACGGCAGCGACATACCGGTCTTCGCCTGGCGGCTCAAGGAGGGGTACACCGACAAGTGGAACCTCTACCACCTCTCAGAGAGACTGCGGCTGAAGGGATGGCTGATTCCGGCCTACCCGATGCCCGATGACATCTCCGATCTCGTGGTGCAGCGCATCGTGGTGCGCAACGGGTTTAGCCGCAATCTGGCCGAATCGCTCATGATCGACATCAAAGAGGCGGTCGAATACCTCGACCGCCTCGAAGCCCCTATTCCGGTCGAGGGTCAAGTAACCTCCTTTACGCACTGAGGTGTGACATGTCGACAGACAGCAGGCATTCGAAGAAGCTCACACGGGCGGATGGCACCGCAGCCCCGAGCGAAGAGCATGTGAAGCCTCACCCGTTCAGCAATGTGAAACACCGCCCCGCCATCGGCGCTCCGGCCACCACCGCGAACACCTTCATGACGGTATGGCAACTGGCCATCCTTACGGTCGTCGCGGTCGCATCCCTGCGCAGTCTTCCCGCCATTGCCGGTTATGGCCTCGGGTCGATCACGCTATTCATCATCCCGGCAATCTTCTTTCTCGTGCCCACCGCCCTTGTCGCGGCGGAGCTGGCGACGGGGTGGAAGGGCGGAGTGTTCACCTGGGTGCGCGAGGCCTTCGGGCCTCGATGGGGATTTCTGGCTATCTGGCTGCAGTGGGTACAGAACGTGGTTTGGTATCCAACCCAAATCGCATTCATCGCCGCCAGCCTTGCATTTGTCTTTCTCGACCCCAATATCGCCAATTCGGGGGCCTATACGGCCATCGTCATCGTCGTGTTGTACTGGGGATCGACCCTCATCACGCTGAGGGGTGGCAACCTGTTCGCCAAGGTCGGCTCGTGGTCTGGCCTTGCCGGCACGATCTTTCCCGGTTTGTTGCTCATCGTTTTTGCGTTCGTGTGGATCGGAACGGGGCGGCACAGCGAGATATCGCTTGAAGCCTCGTCGATCATCCCGCCGTTCACGGGCCTAGCCTCGATCGTTCTCATCGTGTCGAACGTGCTCGCCTACGCCGGTATGGAGGTCAATGCTGTCCACGCCAATGACCTCAAGAACCCGGGAAAGGGTTTTCCCCGTTCGGTGCTTATCGCGTCCATTCTGATCCTCGTACTGTTCATCATCCCAACGATCGCGATCGGTCTGGTCGTGCCTTCCAAACAGCTCGGGCTGACAACCGGCATCAACCTCGCGTTCCAAAACTATTTCGAGGCGTTCGGTGTGAGCTGGTTGACGCCTATTCTCTCGCTGCTGATTGCGCTCGGTGCGTTTGCCTCGGTCGTGACCTGGATTGCTGGCCCGTCCCGCGGCCTACTGGCGGCGGCGCGATCGGGATATCTGCCAGCCTTTCTGCAGCGTCGAAACAAGGCCGGAGTGCAGTCGGGCATCCTCATCCCGCAGGGCATCATCGTCACGATTCTCGCCGCGCTGTTTCTGTTCATCCCGAACATTAACACCGCGTTCATCGCCCTGATCGATATGGCGGCAGCCCTCTACCTCATCATGTACGTGCTGATGTTCGCGGCGGCAATGAAACTTCGTAGGTCGCAACCGAACGTCAAACGCACCTATCGCACTCCCGGATTGTTTGTGATTGCCACGGTCGGCATTATCGCCTGCGTTGCGGCGTTCATCCTCGGCTTTATCCCGCCAGACAACTTCGCTGGCGGTGTGCCAGGCTGGGTCTATCCCGTGCTGGTCGGTGTGGTCGTGATCGCACTCGGTGTGCCCCCCCTGATCTTCTACGCCGTGCGCAAGCCGTCGTGGGATCAGCGCACACCAGAAGAGGTGCGAACCTTTAACGATGTTCTCGTGAACCCAGAGGAATCTGGCGCAGGCCCGGATGCCCCGCCGCAGTCACCGGGCGGATCGGCTCCGGGCGGAACAGCACCGGGCGGAACGGCTCCGGGCGGAACAGCACCAGGTGGGAAAACGTCGCGCAAATAGAATCGTCGACATGGAAGACGACCTGGGCGTGAGAGTTGTGTTGTTCGTTGTCATGGTCGGCTCGGGGATTCTGCTCCTGTGGATGGCTCGTGCGGCAGCGTCGGGGCGACTGAAGCGCAACTCGGTCGCTGGCATCCGCGTCGCCAGCACACTGGCGAGTGACGAGGCGTGGCTGGCGGCTCACATCCGGGCAAAGCGGTCCACGATGCTCGCCGGATACGCATCAATCGCAAGTGGTCTCGTGGCGCTTCTGCCGGTATCCGCTCCGGTGCTTGCAACGGCCGTGCTCGTGGGATGCGGCGCGATGCTCGGGCTCGTGTTCTATGGCGCCAGCGTCGGCAGTAGGGCCGCTGTCGCGGTCTCACGCAAGTCGGACGGCTGAATTGATCGCAGTGCAGTGACACCCGCCTGGCCCGACCGCGGCGGAACCCCTCACATCGGCGCCACGCTAGCGTTGGGGTATGCCCACGAACCTCACGCCCACCAACCTCCTCGGCCCTGAGCCGACCCTGCTGCCCGAAGAGCCCGAAGTTCTGCAGCTGATTGCAGACTCGGAGTTCTCGGCATCCGATGTCGCGATCGCGCATCCCACCTCCTCGCTTGCCTGGGCGCTGCTCGCCGACGAAGCGTTTGGGGAGGGCAAGACTCTCGAGTCGTATGCGTTCGCCCGCGTCGGCTACCACCGCGGCCTGGATGCTTTGCGCCGGTCCGGATGGAAGGGTCACGGCCCTGTGCCGTGGTCGCATGAGCCCAACCGCGGTGTGCTTCGCGCCCTGTTTGCGCTCCAGCGTGCCGCCGACGCCATTGGCGAAGAGGACGAGGTCGAGCGCCTGGCGACGTTCTTGAACGACTCCGACCCGACCGCTGCGGCGAAGATCGAGGCCGGGGAGTGAGCCTGGTCCGACTCAACGATGTCGGCGTGAAGTTCGAGAACACGCAGATTCTGAGAGAGGCGTTTTTTCGCCTCGAGAACGCCGACCGGGTCGGACTTATCGGGCGAAACGGCTCGGGCAAGACCACCCTGCTCAAGCTCGTGCTTGACCAGGTGCAGCCAGATACCGGCACGGTCACGGTCGAGCCGGGCACCCGCATCGGATACTTCTCACAGTTCTCCGAACTCAGCGGTGACGCCACCATCACCGAGGTTCTGGATGCGCTCTTCGATGACGTTCACGCCGTTGAGCGGGAGCTCGCCGCGATCGACGAAGCGATCGCCGCTGCGGCTGCATCTGGCGGCGACATGGACGAACTGATCCACCGGCAGTCCGACCTGTTCGCCGAGATGGATCGCATCGACGGCTGGGACTACTCGCGCAAGATCGACCAGGCGCTCACCACCCTCGGGTTCAATGAGGCCCGCAGAAACTGTGCGATCGACGAGCTCTCTGGCGGATGGCGCAACCGCGCTGCGCTGGCGAAGATCCTGCTCGAAGACCCGCAGGTTCTGCTCCTCGACGAGCCCACCAACTTTCTCGACGTTGCCGGAGTCGAATGGCTTGAGTCGTGGTTTCGCGACTTCAAAGGTGCCGCGATCATCGTCTCGCACGACCGCAAATTTCTGGATGCCGTGGCGACCCGCATCATCGAGGTCGAGAACTTTCACCTGCACGAATACCCGGGCAATTTTGCCGAGTATGTGGTGCAGAAGCAGTTTCGGCTCAAAACCCTTGAACAGCAGTTCGTGCACGAATCCGAACTCCTGGCCTTCGAGGCTGAGGGCATCGCCGACCGACGCGAGGCCGCCAAGAACGCGAGCAAGTCGCTCGGAAAGCAGCTATCCGGAATCAAGAAGGCTCGGGCTCCGCGGCCCGTCGACCAGATCATCACGGAGATCTACGGCGGGCTTCATGTCAAGGACGTTCTGTGCCGAGTCGAGGCGCTCACCAAGTCCTACGGCGACCACACCCTGTTCTCCGACCTCAGCTTTGAGGTGCGCCGCGGCAACCGCATCGTCGTGCTCGGGGCCAACGGCAGCGGCAAGAGCACGCTGCTTCGCGTGCTCACCGGTGAAGAGAAAGCGGATGCGGGAAGCGTGGCCTGGGCATCCGGAGCCAAGGTTGTTTCGTATAACCAGGTGCTCGAGAATCTCGACGGCGACGACACCGTCACCCACTCGGTCAACGCCATGCCCGACAGTCTTGCGCTCGCCGCGACCCGCAAGTCGGTGGGCCGCTTTCTGGCCATGTTCCAGTTTTCCGAGGCCGACCTCAAGAAGCGCATCCGGGAGCTATCGGGTGGGCAGCGCGCCCGCGTGGCGATGGCGCAGTGCCTGCTCTCGGGAGCATCCGTTCTGCTCCTCGACGAGCCGACGAACCACCTCGACCTCGCCAGCACGCAGGTCATGGAGCGGGCGCTTGTGCACTTTCCCGGCGCAGTCGTCGTGGTGAGCCACGACCGGTTCTTCACCGACAAGATCGCCAACCGCAAGCTCATCTTTGGCGCAGCGGGCGCAGAGCCCGGCGAGATCGAGGTGCGCGCGGCCTAGGTTGCGCACGACCTCGATTTCTCTCGATTTCTCCGCTGAGGGGTCCCAAATTCGTGTTCAGCCCCCCGCGGGAAGGCGAGTTTCGGACCCCTCAGCGGATGGTGGCTGGGCACCAGCAGCCCTATGGTCGGTGAGAGCCTGAACGCTCGTTGCCGCGCTTGTAGTTTCCGGTGACTCTCGCCATTACCTGCTGGGGGTCATCGCGCTCAACAGCGTTGAGAAACTTGAGTGCTGCGGACTTGCGCAGGGTCGTAGCCAGCCGCCCATGGTGCCGAATTTCGACGCGGTCGCTGTGGACGCTGAACTCGAAGCCGTTGGGGATGCCTGCCATGCAATCGAGTATGCCTCACTCGCAACTGGGGCCGCCACAGTTAACGGCG
This sequence comes from Homoserinimonas sp., assembly GCF_056262345.1. Taxonomy (NCBI): domain Bacteria; kingdom Bacillati; phylum Actinomycetota; class Actinomycetes; order Micrococcales; family Microbacteriaceae; genus Homoserinimonas; species Homoserinimonas sp. The sequence goes on along the minus strand of NZ_JBACFR010000138.1, from coordinate 5,866 downwards.
CACCTCAGCGGATGCTGCCTGCCGCTCGCTGCCTGCTGCTCGCTGTCAGTGGAGGCGCGTACCGTTGGTGGCATGCCAGAGAGGATTCAGGACTGGTGGGCGCGCCGCCAGTTTTCGAGGGGCATTGATGTGCCGTATCCCGTGGGCACCTATCGGGAGGCGTGGGCGCACTACCCCGCGCTAGTGCGCCAGTACCACCCCGAGTACAACGACGGAATCATGCTCACGCAGATCCCGCCCGCCGCCGATGTGTTGCTGCTCTGGCAGTGCGAGCAATTCGGCCACCGGTTCGTTGCCACTCCCACCGAGCAGCGTGAACGCCCGAGCCGCGAGCGGCGGCGTTCTGTGTGGTGCCCGGAATGTTTGGCGCTCGCCAAGCCCAAACCGGTGCAAGCGGGGGTGCCCGTCGCGTCGAAGGCCAAGCCAAAGCGACCGGCCCCGCCCGTGTGCAGCAAGACGCCGAACCTTGCCGTCGGCGAGCCCTTCGTCAGCGAGTGCGCGCCCAAACCCGCATCGGCGGTCGAAGCCCAGATGCGGGCCGACCTGTTCGCCCGACTCAGCGTGACCCAGGGGTTCACCGCAGTGAAGGTGGCCCGGCCGTTCTTTCGACACCTCGAAGTGTGGCCAGACATCCTGCTCCCCGAGCTGCGCGTCGCACTGGAGTACGACAGCATCGGCCGTCACGGCCTTGAGCACGTTGGCAAGCGTGAGGAGGCTGACAAGCGCAAAGACCGTGCACTCCGCTCCGCCGGGTGGGAGGTCATCCGCATTCGAACGGGCAAGCTGCAACCCCTTGGCCCGTTCGATCTGCAGATTTCTTCTGTCGGAGAGCGAGGCCTGCAGCGCATCCTCGACACGCTGCGCGACATCCGCGGCCCGTTCATGGTCGACGCTTACCTGCTCTGAACGCTCACGCCCGGCCGGGTGCGAATAACCTCTGCGAACTGGCGCAGACGATCGTCTCGCCCTGTGCATCGGGAGAGATGAGCGAATCCCACTGGCGCAGCAATCCGTCACGGACCGGCAACGGCGGGGAAACACTGGATGGATAGCTTCTAGTTGCCGCAGTCCCCCGGACTCCAGCACCGAGCAGCGTCGCTCCGACCGTGTTTTCAGGACTGATGCAGATCGGAACACCAGTGAACCAACCGCAAGCGACCAGCGAAACGATCGACGTCAACGGTGCGCGCGGCGACTCACCGGAGGCGCAGAGCCTCGAAACGGCGCGGCCGGCCGCGAGCAATCGGCTCAAAAAGAAGAAGCGCCGCCCTGGAGAGGATCACCTGATCAGGGCGGCATCCATAGTCACCGCCGTGCTTCTGTGGGTGCTGGGGTCGGTGATCCTGCCCTCAAGTGTGTTGCCGGGGCCAGTGGTGGTCATCGAGCAATTGGGCAAGAACATTGCCAGCGGTGAGCTCTGGCCACACCTCGGGGTCACGCTCGGGCGGGTTGTCTTCGCTTTTGTCGTTGCGCTGGTGGTGGCGAGCGTGCTGGGGGTGCTCATGGGCATGTATTCCCGCGTGGAGAAGTTCTTCGATTCGTGGCTCGTCATAGGAATGACGATTCCCGCGCTCGTCACGATCATCGTCGTCTTCATGACGGTGGGAATGAACGAGACAGGAACCGTCGTCGCTGCGGCGCTCGTCACAATCCCGATGCTCACGGTGAACGTGTGGGAGGGAGTAAAGGGAATCGACACCCGGCTCATCGACATGGCCAAGGCGTTTCGCAATTCCCGGCTCACGATCGTGAGGTCGGTCGTGCTGCCGCAGCTCGCGCCCACCCTCCTGGCCTCCGCCCGATTCGGGCTGGGACTCGTGTGGAAGATGATCCTCTTTATCGAACTCCTCGGCCGCAGCAACGGTGTCGGATACCAGGTTCAGCACTACTACATGTTGTTCAACATGACCCAGGTCCTCGCCTATGCGCTCGGCTTTCTGGTGATCATGCTCGTGATTGAAATGGGCATCTTCGGTTTCATCGAACACAAGCTTTTCCACTGGCGCAAGACGCTCAGCAACTCGTAACCGCCACGACCCCGCGCGACACCAACAACGAAGGTGAATGCCATGTTTCAGTCCGCAGTAATGAGCAAATCCGTTATCGAGACGACCGCGATTGAATGCCTAGACATTGAGAAGTCGTACAAGGGGCGCAGGGGAGAACCCGATCGGATCGTGCTTCAGGACGCGAGCTTCACGGCAGCGGAGGGCGAGTTCGTGTGCATCCTTGGGCCCTCCGGGTGTGGCAAATCGACGTTTCTCAACATCCTTTCGGGTCTCGACAGAAACTTCAGTGGCACGGCACGGGTTCGTGGCATCGACGTCGAAGACCCGAACATCGCCAGCGTGCGCAGCGCCTACATCTTTCAGGAGTCCCGCCTACTGCCGTGGCGAACGGTGCAGGGCAACCTGGAGTTCACCCTTAAGGCGGCCGGCTATCCGCAGTCGGAGTGGCAGGAACGGGTTGACCGATACCTGGGCATGGTCGGCCTGCTGGAATTCAAGGATTTCTACCCCAACGAGCTTTCGGGAGGCATGCAGCAGCGCACCTCCATTGCGCGGGCCTTCAGCATTGAACCCGATGTGCTCTACATGGACGAGCCTTTCAGCGCACTCGACGAATTATCCGCTCGCCGCCTCCGAGCAGAACTGCTCGAGATCTGGTCGCAGCACAAGACCACGGTCGTGTTCGTGACCCACAACTCCTTCGAGGCCACGTTCTTGGCCGACCGCATTCTCATCATGAAGCGAGGTCCCCAGAGCTCGTTCGCGGACGAGATAGACCTCGCTCATCTTGAGCGACCTCGCTCAAGCGAAAACGCCGACATTTTCGAGGCTAGCCGGGTCGTCGTTCAGCGCCTCGTCACCGTGATCGGAGACACCCCAGATTGACGGCCGAAGCGCCGCCCCCGACCCCGTTCCACTCGTTTCGACACAGAACTGAGGCAACCATGAAGACAACATCGATGGGGCTGGGCGCGTTGGCGCTGGGGCTCTCCGCACTGCTCCTGGCCGGATGCGCCACGGCAGAGAGCGTGACAGAGCCCGCAAGCGATGACGCCATCGGCAACGGCGGCGTCGTGAAACTGCTCGTGAGCCCAAGCGGAACCCAGGCGTTCCCCGCCTATGTGATCAAGTCAAAGGGGCTCGACAAAAAGTACGGTTTCACCCTCGAAGTTACCGACACGAACGACGCGCAGACGGTGTTCCGCACGGGCGAGGGCGACGCGATGACGACATCGTGGAACGTGCTGGCCAACCTGACTCTGGCTGACATCCCCACAACGGCAGTTGCGCCCTTTACGAGCTGGGTCAATACCGTCGTGGCGGCCAAGGACTCAGGCATCGAAGACATTGGTGATCTGGCTGGCAGCAAGCTCGGCATCATGGGCAAGACCTCTTCGGACTGGTTCATCTTGAAGGCCTATGCGGAGCAGGAGTTCGGCGTCGACCTCGAATCGGATGCCGAACTGCAGGAGTCGCCGTCGCCCGCTCTGCTCCAGGGGCTTATCGGCCAGGGCGAGCTCGAGGCCACTCAGATGTACAACGACATGACCCCGTCCATGACGGCCGCTGGCGACACGGTCATCGCAACCCTCGCCGAGATGGCGACGGGCATCGGGCTCCCCGCCGAGGTCCCGTACCTCGTCTACGGGTTCCGCGACAGCTACATCGAGGAGAACCCCGAAAACGTCGAAGCCTTTGTTGCTGCCTACCAAGAGGCCTACGAAATTCTCATGGAGGACGACGAGGTGTGGGCGGAGCAGGCCGGGAACATGGGCATCACCGACGAGGCGATCGTCGCTGAATTGCGCGACATGAGTCGCGACGCGCTCAGAGCGACCTTCACGGATGACTCCGAGGCAGCGCTTCAGGAGATGGCCGACGTGCTTATCCCGCTCGTAGGTGAGGAGAACCTCGGATTCGCAGAACTGCCCGACGGCATCATCACGCTCAAGTTCCAGTAGCCGTCTCGCCGCCGTCAATCGCTATCAGAAAGAGAACAATGCCACACGACACGTCCAAGCCGAAGATTGTCATCTTCTCAGGGCCCCGCGCGACCATCCAGAACAGTCCGTCGCTTGTCACAAGCCCCTCGGTTCGCGAGGCTCGTGGCCTGTCGCCGGTAGCGTCATGGGCGGGGTACGACACAGTGCGATCGCAGTTGCTCGCGGCGCCGGTCACGGCATACGTGCAGGCCTACTCTGCGCATCCGCTCGAGGGTGACGCGCAGGGGCTTTATGCCGATGCCGACGGGTTCATCGACCCGGTCACGGGCAAGTTCACGACTGAAGCGGTTGCCGGCGGCACTCCCGTTTACGAGGTCACCCTCGAACCATCGCACGGGCCGTACATGCTGCCCTACGCTGCGACGCAGGCAGACGGCTCGGCCTGGGATTCGCAGATCTCGGTCGACGGCCAGGCTCGCCAGCTGTTTTATCCGGATGCTTCACGCATCGTCACCGAGATCGACCGGTACGCGGTGGACGGGTCCGGACATAACAACCTGCTCAGCTCGCAGGCCGAGTTCGATTTTGTGCGGGCGGCGCCGTCTGGCGGATACACGCTCGGTCAGCCCGAGCACGAGCGTACCGACAAGGGGGAGGGGGCGATCCCGCCCGAGGTTCTCGGTGAGGACTTCTTTCCCTACATGCCAGCCCGCCAGGAGCCAGCGATCTCGACCCTGGCCAAGCTCACCAACGTGGTCTCGACGACCCTCGCGGAGGGTGACTACGACGGGGCGATCTGGCTCGAGGGCAGCCCGACGACCGAAGAAACCGTCTATTGGCTCAACCTGCTCACCAACGCGAGCGTGCCCATCGTGGGCAACTGCTCCCAGTACGGCCACGGTGTCTTAGGCAACGACGGTGACCACAATCTTGTGCAGGCGACTTCTTACATCACCTCTCGTGTGTGGGCCGACGATGCTGGGCTCGACCGTGTTGGCGCGGTAATGATCCAGAACGGCCAGGTCTTCACCGCTCGGGAGGTCGTCAAGGCAGATGCTCGCCCTGGCGGCTACATGGCGATGGGCGGCACGGGAGGAGTCGTGGGCAACACGGTCGAAGAACCGGTGCTCACGTTCATTCCGGTCTCGAAGCACACCCATAAGTCCGAGCTGACCCTCGACCGGCTGCCTACGTCTGTCACCGGGACGATGCTGCGAGGCGAAACGCTCTCCGCCGTCGAGGTCTCGGTTAAGGACGACACGGGAGCGCTTCTCGCCTCCGCGATGCCCAAGGTCACGGTCGCGAAATACGTGAACTATGGCCAGGACGACTTCAGCGACAGCGCCGATAGCGAGGTCGAGGTTCTCGCTCGCATCGAAAAGAACCTGCGTGATCACGCGCTCGCCGGCTTTGTCGCCGAGGGCTCCGCCCCGTATGGCGGCGTCTACGAGTCGCTCGCCGCTGCGCTGCGCATGGCGATCTTTCGCGGCATGCCGGTTGTGGCGGTCGGCCGCGGCGGCGGCGGATTCGCGTTCCGCTCGGCGACCCAGGGTGGCCTCGTAATCGCCGGAAGCAACCTCATGGCTCACAAGGCACGGATGCTTCTCATGGCCTGCCTCCTCAAGTTCGGTTCGTTGCCGGTGCCAGCCGATCCCGACAACCCCACCGGCGAGGAGGTCGATGCCATCAAGGCACAGGTCGCCCGCTATCAGCACATCTTCGACACGCACTGAACGGAGCACGAATGGTCAGCTATGGAGTTTTCCTTCCCGTCGGCAACAACGGCTGGATCCTGTCGGAGACATCGCCCCAGTACATGCCGAGCTACGATCTCAACCGCGAAATCGTGCAGCGGGCCGAGAAGTACAACTTCGGCTTCGCCCTCGCGATGCTCAAGTACCGCGGTTTCGGCGG
>NZ_JBACFR010000137.1:0-4954 GCF_056262345.1 Homoserinimonas sp. | reverse complement strand
TGAACGACATCTCGCCCTCCGGAGCGCAGCTCGCCCTCATCGGAATCGAGGAGCCGGGCGGATCCACCAGCGCAAGCTTCTCGTCGGATACCGGCACGCTCTCGTTCTCTTCGTCCAAGCCGGGCATCCACTACGTGAAGTACACCCTCTCCGCCGGGGCCACCTCAAGCGTGGGAATAGTGCGCATCAACGTGTTGGAGAAACCCGACGACGCATCCTTGCCCCCCGTGGCCGTCAAGGACATCGCCTATCTCCGGGGTGACGAGCCGACGACCGTCTCCGTGCTGAGCAACGACGTTTCGCCGTCTGGCCGCGTACTTGCCGTGCAGAGCGTCGATGTTCCTGCCGAATATAAGGCAAAGGGCCTTGTCGTCGAGCTTTTGGCATCCACGAGTGTGAGAGTCACCTCACCCGCGGCCCTCACGGCGCAGGCCTCCTTCACCTACACAATCTCGGATGGCGTCTCCACGGCATCGGCGGGCGTCTCCGTCGTGCCCGTGCCGGCCCTCACCAAACACCAGCCACCCGTGGCCCAGAACGACGCCGCGCGCGTGCGGGTGGGCGACATCGTCACGGTCGATGTGCTGGACAACGACTTTCATCCGGATGACTCCTCGATGTTCCTCGACGAGAAGCTCATCACAGAGCCCGCAGAAGGAATCGCGTTCGTAAGCCGCGACACCGTGCGCTACCAGGCGCCGCGGGAGCCGGGCGAATACCGCCTCGACTATCGAGTGCTCGATCCCTTCGGCGAGACCGCCGCAGCCAGCGTTGTCTTCACCGTCGTCGCAGAGGATGAGGCCAACAACCAGAGCCCCATCCCGGTGCCCCTGGTCGCCCGAGTCCTCGCCGGCAATGCCATCCGGGTCGACGTGCCACTCAATGGCATCGACCCCGATGGCGACTCGACCCAGCTGCTCAACTTTCCCATCAGCCCTCAGCTCGGCACCGTGGGAGAGGTCGGCCCCGGCTACTTCTACTACGAAGCATCCTCGGCAGCGGCGGGCACCGACGTCTTCAGCTATGAGGTCTACGACGCCTTCGGCGCTACCGGAGTCGGCGAGATCAAGATTGCCGTGATCCCCGAGCCGGACGAACTGCAGGAGCCGAGCGCTGTTCCCGACAGCGTCTCGATTCGCCCGGGCCGCCTGGCCCAGGTCGACCTCATGGCCAACGATTCTGACCCGCAGGGCGCGCCCATCAAGGTTTCGGAGACGCTCGTCGATGTGCCAGAGGGCATCGACGCTGAGGTCATAGACAAGCGCTTCCTCGTGGTGAAGGCGCCAGACGATGTGCAGTCGTTCACCATTCGCTACGAGCTCAGCAACGACCGCGGCGGCTCGGTCATGAGCTATGTGCTCGTGCAGGTCACCGAGGATGCGCCCCTTCTGCCGCCGACGGCAGAAGACGTGCAGATTCTCACCAAGGACATCGCCGGCGAAGAGACCTTCACGGTGGACGTGCTCGACGGTTATGCGTTCAACCCGTCGGGGCCGAACTCCGACCTCGTCGTGAGCATCGAAGGCCCCAACAAGTCCTCGGCGCAGCTACTCGAGCGAAACGGCCAGATCGAGGTGACGCCCGGCAAGAAGCGCCAGGCGGTGGCCTACCGCGTGACAAACGAGGCCGATGAGCTGAGCGCGCTCGCGTTCATCCTCATCCCCGCTGCGGTCGACGAAGACTTCGATGACCCGCCCTACATCGACCCCAATCTGCCCATTCAGTACGTCTCCATGAACGAATCAGGCGAGTGGGATCTCTCGGAGATCGTCAAGGTGCCCTCCGGCCGGGCTGCTTGGATCGCCGACGAGACCTCGGTCACCGCGATCCAGTCGAACGGCGAGTCGCCCTATGTCGACAAAGACACGCTGCGCTTTACCCCCGTTCGCGACTACCGCGGGCCGGCATCCATCAACTTCACGGTGACGGACGGCTCCTCTAAGAACGACCCCAAGGGCAACACCGCCAACCTCACCCTGCCGATCATCGTGGGCGACCCCGAGTTCCGCGACACCCCTCCGGAGTTCACAACGCCCAACACGCAGGTTGAGGTGGGGGAGACCACGATGGTGGACCTCCGCGCCTCGACCGGGCACCCCAACCCCCAGATTCTGCAGGAGGTGACGTATTCCAACATCACCGGCCAGGCATCCGGATTGCAGGCGAACCTCTCGGGCAGCGAGCTCACCCTCACGGTGCCGAGAAACACACCAAAGGGCACGACGGTCACGCTGGGCGTCACGCTTCGCTGGGATGACTTCGAGGTTCCCGGCACAATCAACGTGACGGTGGTCGGATCGAGCAAGCCGCTCGCCGTGGCCGTAACCGATGTGCACGAGATGAAGCGGGGCGGTGGCGACGGCGGCGGATCCATCACGGTCAACCCGCTCACGAACGACTCGAACCCCTACCAGACCACGGGCGAGCCGCTCACAATCGTTGAGGCCACGGTCTCTAACTCCGGCGAGCCGGCCACGGTGACCCACTCAGGGACCTCGGTCAAGATCACCCCGTCGCCCTCGCTCAAGAGCGGCGTCGTCGAGGTCATCTACACGATCGAAGACGCCACAGAAGACAACGATCGCCGCGTCAACGGAACGATCACCCTCACCGTGAGCGATGTTCCGGATGCCGTGGGCAAGCCGACGGTGCCGTCGCAGGGTGACGAAGGCACAGTGACGATTGGCTTCGCCGCTCCCGCCTCGAACGGAAAGCCGATCACAAGCTACGAGGTCACCTCGAGCCCCGGTTCCTCAACGCCGACCAACTGCGCCCCGCCCTCCTGCACCATCACGGGCCTCACTAACGGCACCGCCTACACGTTCTCTGTGCGGGCCATCAACCAGCACGGCCCCGGCGCATGGTCGACACCGAGCAACGCCGTTGTTCCCTACGGCACCCCCGGAACGCCCGTCGTGACGGCGGCGATCGTTGACGGCAACCAGTGGGCGCCCAACGGCGTTGTCAGGGCGAGCTGGGCCGGCGTTTCGGCCAATGGCGGCCAGGTCAGCTACAACTGGACTCTGCTCCGCGACGGCAACGCGGTCAACTCGGGCTCGACGCAGAGCACGACAACGCCTAACCAGTCGGGACTCGGCGCAGGACGCTACACGTTTACGGTTACCGCAGTGAACTCGGGCAACAAGTCGAGCGCCGCCGCCACCTCAACGCCCGTACTCGCCGTGAGCAACCAGACGGTGCCCGGAGCGCCGACACCGGTCAACGGCAGCCGCGGTGGTTCGCAGGGCCCGACCACCATCTCCTGGAGCTGGGGGCAGCCGAGCAACGCAGGCCAGGGCGCCGCGGTGACCGCCAACCTTCAGTACCGCTACCGGGTCAACGGCGGCGGATGGTCGAGCTGGGGCGGAGCGCGCAGCCACAGCACGAACGTGGGCCAGAATGGCGGCGATTTCTCGATCGAGGTGCAGGCGCAGAACAATGCGGGCGCGGGTGCGGTCGGCAGCTCCGGCAACGTGCACGTCGACGCCAAACCGGACGAGCCCAAGGTGATCCTGTCCAAGGGCAAGCGCGTCAACTGCGACAGCAGTGGCACGTTCTCCTGTCACGAGTTCAGCATCACCCTCCAGGACTTCCCGGGCACGCACAACGTCAAGTTCTACTGCAGCGGTTACATGTCCGGTCGTGACCGCACCATGTCGGGCAGCTACAGCGGCAGCCCGCACTGCGGATTCGCTGACACCTACGTGGTTGTCGGCGGTATCGAGAGCAACCACGTGGATTTCCGTCCGTGAGTGACGGCAAGATGAAAGGTCGAGAATGCCAGTAACACAGGAGCAGGCGACGTGGTTCGCTGACGCCTTCCAGAAGCTCATCGCTAACGTGGATAAGGCGATTGTGGGCAAGGACCACGTCATCCGGCTTGTGCTCACCGCTCTCGTCAGCGACGGACACGTGCTCCTCGAGGACTACCCCGGAACGGGCAAGACGGTGCTGGCCAAGGCCCTCGCCAACACGCTCGACGGGTCTACCTCTCGCATCCAGTTCACGCCAGACCTGCTGCCCTCCGACGTCACAGGGGTCCAGATCTTCGACCAGTCCAAGGGCCGCTTCGAGTTTCACAAGGGGCCGATCTTCGCCTCGATCGTGCTCGCGGACGAGATCAACCGCGCCAGCCCCAAAACCCAGAGCGCCCTGCTCGAGGTCATGGAGGAGGGCGTCGTGACGATCGACGGCGAGGGGCATCCCGTCGGCGCCCCGTTCCTCGTCATCGCAACGCAGAACCCGGTCGAGCAGGCCGGAACCTACAAGCTCCCCGAGGCGCAGCTCGACCGGTTCCTCATTAAGACCACCCTCGGCTACCCCGACACCAAGACCACCGTCGCGCTGCTCATGGATTCCTCCACCCGCGCTCGGGCCTCGCTCGTCTCGCCCATCATCAAGCCGGAATCCATCGTGGCGATGGCGGCGCTCGCATCCGAGGTCTTTGTCGACGAGTCGGTCATGCAATATCTCAGCGACATCGTGGAGGGCACTCGCAAGGATCGGGATGTTGTGCTCGGCGTGAGCATGCGAGGCGCGATGGCGCTGGCCAGGGCGATTAAGACCTGGGCTATCACCCAGGGCCGCACGTATGCGACCCCCGATGATGTGCGCGATCTCGCCGTTCCCGTGCTGGCCCACCGCATCATCCTCGACCCGGAGTCGGAGTTCGCCGGTGTGAAGGCGGAGGACATTGTGAGCCGCATTCTGGTGGGCATCGAGCCCCCTGCCTACCGGGCGGCGTAGCCGAACGATGTCAGCTTCAAGCACAGCGAGCTTCGATGCGCGCGGCACTCGTGCCGCCCGTTTCGCCGGCGGGGTGACGCGCGCGTCGGCTTCGGCGCGCCGACTTCTCACGGCGAGCGGCGCTATCGTCACGCCTGTTGTGCGCCTGCTCTGGCGCGGAATCGGGCCGGTGCTCAAGGTTGTCACGGGGCTGGGATGGCTCGTCATT
>NZ_JBACFR010000136.1:0-4358 GCF_056262345.1 Homoserinimonas sp. | reverse complement strand
GGTAAGACCATGGGCAGAATCGGTACCGTGGCCAACCAGCGCGACCGGTGCGGCAAACGGAGGGCAAACCAGGCGAGTGCCGTGCCCAGGACTACCGCGATTACAAGAGACCCGATACCCAGAGCGAGGGTCGTCGCGATGGTCGTTCCAATGTTGGGCAGTGCCACCGCATCCCGGTAGGCTCGCCCACCATCCTCGAGGGCCAGGTATTGAAGACGGATCAGGGGGAACAGCACGAGAAACGAGAGCACGAGTGCCAGTCCCACCGTGAGGCCATGGTGCCGAACCCATCGGGTTGCGGCTCGGTCTGCGCTGACGTGGTTGATGACGCTCATGCTCTCGCCTTCTCGTAACAACATGCCGGATGTGCTCGAAACCTGGTGCTAGCGGCCGAAGATCTCGCGCCACCTGGCCTGGTAATCGGTTGCCCAGGCGGGGTCGAGCACATGGTCAAGGTCGGTCAGGACGATGGGGGTGTTATCTCCCAGGGTCTCGGGCGCGACGTCAGTGAGGGGCGTCGCGCCGAACTCGGCAATGGCGGCTTGTCCGGCCGGGGTGGCGAAGAAGTTCATGAACACCTGAGCGGCGTTGGGGTTGCCTGCGGACTGTGGAATGTAGAAGAGGTTCTGCGCTGTCCAGGCGGGGTCGGGAACGACAAAGTCGACGGGCGCTCCGTTGGCCTTGAGCTCGGCAAGGTCGACCGCTGTGGCAAATCCGCCGACGGCAACCTCGCCGGACGCGATCGCCTCGTTCATCACGGCTGCGCTGGGATAGAAGGTGGGCTCCTGCTTGGCCATTTCTTCGAGAAAGTCGGGGTTGTGATTCTCTTCGATAAAGGTCCACCAGTCGGCAAAAACCGCGGCGTATGGCTCGATCATCCCCACGACACCGTTGTCGAGGCGGGGGTCGAGAAGATCGTCGTAGCCTGTGATCCCCTCGGGGAACTGTTGGGTGTTCCAGCCAATCACGACCAGCCCAATGGGTGCCATGACGACGTTGTCGTTGACGATGTAGCCGCTGTCAACCCAGTCGGTTTCATCGAGGGCCGGACCTTCGATATCGGTGAGCCAGTCCGTCGCTGCGGACTTTTCGTAGGTCCATGCGTAATTCACTGCCGAAACCACATCCGCGCCAGCCGTTGACGTGTCGTGTTCTGTTTCGAGGGCGGCCTGCATCTCCGCAGCATTGAGCGCGCGAATCTCGACCGAGATCTCGGGGTATGCGGCTTCGAACGCCGCTTTCAATGCTTCTCTCGCAGCGGGCGGAGAGACCGAGTACCACGTGACGCGGCCTTCTTTATTCGCCGCATCGATCACGGCCTGCCATTCAGCAGAGACCGGCTCTGTCTCGGGTGCGCTCGCCGCCGGGGTGTCGGCTGTCGAGCATCCCGCGACAGCGAGTGACAGCATTGCGGCGACTGCCGCAGCAGCCCATCGGGATGAACTTTTCACGTCGTGTTCCCTTCGGTCAGCGGGAATAATCCGCGCTCCTCATATGATCTGAACACTAGTAATCATTAAGAAGAAGCGCAACGGATGCACGCGATCGTTTCGATGGTGCGAGGGCGCAGTGAATGCCACGGCAAGGCCTTGGATCTTTCGCGAAAGTCGGGCGCCAGCGTTAGCTGTGAGACCCGCCGCGAGTGGTGAGAATAATGCGTCTGCGCTCGCCCGTTGCCAGGACGTGAGTGGGGTAAGCGCGGGCGTGGGCGCGGGCGAGTGTCATCGCGTGACTGCGGTGCCCTTTGCGGATGGCGTCGAGAATCTCTTCGTGTACCGCAAGAACCTCCTCGCGCTGCTCGATCGACGGGTAGTCGGCGGTGAGCTCTGCGGTGTCTGCCCATGCCTGTTCCTGGGTCGACCACAGCTCTTCTAGTGCGCCGACAGTGATGCGGATCGTCGCGTTGCCACACGACGCGATCAGGGCCTCGTGAAACGCTCGGGAGTGGGCGGTGAACTCAGCGCCGTTGGCCAGATGCTCCCGCGCCGCGGTGAGGTGGGGCTGGAGCTTGGCGATCACCGCCTCTTCGCGATCTTCTCGGTCTGCCGCGAGGGCGGCACACAGCGGTTCCATCTCCACGAGCGCATCCGCAAGATCTTTAAGGGGAGCATCCTCGAATTGCAGGAGCAGCCCGAGGGATCCGACGATTCCGCTCCGGTCGGGGGCGCGCACCTCGGCGCCGCCAACGTTGCCGCGCCGCACGATCACGAGCCCTTCGGCTTCGAGAATGCGCAGGGCCTCTCGCATGGGGGGCCTGCTGATCGAAAACTCCCGCATGAGGTCTTCTTGCCTGGGCAGCATCGAGCCTGCGACGAGTTCGCCCGTGATGATCCTGTTGCGCAGGATGTTCGCCACCATTTCGCCGATTGACTGCTGATTGAGTGGCTGAATAGCCCCCAGGGTGTCTCGCGTCATGGCGCCGGCCTCTTTCTGAACTCGTCGTTATCTAAGACAACCTCATTAACTACTGTGGGGTGTTCGGCGCGCCGTGTCCTGCCGAGCCGTCGGGCTTGGTCAGATCAAAGAGGCAGGTTGCAACGATCGCCGGCCTGTCCTCGTTCTCCCGCTCGAGTGACATCTCGACCTGAAGCCGACATCCCCTGGCTGTGGGGATCACGTCGGCGAGCTTGGCCTGCATTCGGATGCGGGAGCCGCTCAGTACCGGGGCGGTAAAGCGCACACGCTCGAATCCGTAATTGACCATGAGCGGAGCGTCCGTCACCCACAACAGCCCGGGCCACAGGGCGCTGATCATGGCGAGGGTCAGGTAGCCATGGGCGATCGTCGTGCCGAAGGGACCCGTCGCCGCCTGCTCCTGGTCAACGTGCAGCCAGTAGTGGTCGTCCGTGAGGTCGGCGAATACCTGGATGTCGTCTTGCGTTATGACGCGGTAGTCGGAGGGGCCGAGATCGCTGCCAATCATTGCCTCGAGTTCGTCGTACGTAACCTGCATTTCGTCTCCTTTGATCGATGCTGCGATGCTGCGGTGCTGCGGTGCTACGAGCGTTCGGCGCGCAATCCTTCGGCGATGCGCTCGCGGTGCCAGCGGCGGTCCCCAAAGAGGGCTTCGTTGAGCTTCGCCCGCTTGAAAAAGATGTGCATGTCGTGTTCCCACGTGTAGCCGATGCCGCCATGCAGTTGGATGCCGCGGCCGGCGACCCAAGCGGCAGCCCCGCACGCGTAGTCCTTGGCCATCGACACGAGCTGCGCGGCATCCGCTCTGCCTTCGTCGATCGCCATCGCCGCCTCGTCGATGAGTGCCCGAGCCATCTCGGTGCGAACGAGCATGTCCGCTGCCTGATGCTTGACCGCCTGGAACGAGCCGATTGCCCTGTCGAACTGTTGGCGCTGCTGGGCGTACTCGGTGGTGAGGGCCAGCACCCGCGCGGCGGCCCCGAGCGAGTCGGCCGCGAGCAGGAGTGCGCCGCGCTGGGCGGCAGCGGCGACGCATGCGGTTGCGGCATCGCCGACCCCGAGCACGTCGGATGACGGCAGGGTCGTTCCGTTGAGTCGCACGCGCCCGAGCGTGCGGGTCAGGTCGAGGGCCTCTTGCCGTTCCACGCTCACGCTGTCGTCCGCTGCCGAGACGAGTCCGACGACGGCGGTGCCATCGTCGGTGCGCCCGAGCACAACGAGTACGCCAGCGGTCAGGGCATCGAGAACGTACGAGACCTGTCCGTCGAGGCGCCATCCGCCGTCGAAGGATGTTGCGACTACGCCGTCGCCATCCGCATCGGTCGAGAAGATGTCGGGCAGGGCGACTGCGCCGCCGAGTCCACCCTCGGCGAGCTGTGCGAGCCAGGTGTCACGCGCCGTTTCCGATTCTGAGGCGAGCAATGAACTGATCGCGGCGCTCGTGCCGACGAGCCGCGTCGACGCTGCCGCCCATCCTGTTCCCTCCGCCACCTGGCGCACATGAGCGGTCGTGCCGTCTCCGCCCCCGAGCGACTCGGGGATGTCGATGCCAAAGAGCCCGAGTTCCGAGAACGCGTCGTCGAGACCTTCGTTGACCGCGGTGCCGCCATCAACGATGCGATGCACCTCCGCGAGCGATGATTTCTGTTCAAGCAGATCCCACGCGACCTCGCGCAGCGCCTGGTGTTCTTCTGTGATTCCCAAAATTGTCATCGCCACTACCTCGGTTCGCGGGGGAGGCCGAGCCCACGCTCGCCAATGATCGTTCGCTGAATTTCGCTTGTGCCGCCGGGGATCGTCCACTCCCACGACGAGATGTGGTCGAGCAGCCATTCGCCCGATTCCCATCCGCCGCTCGCGACGCGGGGGGTCTTGAGCTGACCTTCGATTCCCGAGATCGAGGCGCCGAAGCCCGTCATGTCTTGAAGTAGCTCGCTGTAGAC
>NZ_JBACFR010000135.1:0-4186 GCF_056262345.1 Homoserinimonas sp. | reverse complement strand
AACGGGTCCATCCACTTGGGGTCCTGGAGCACCTGCTCGTACCAGCGCAGGGAGAATCCCTGTGGCGGAAAGAGCAGGAGGCTGCCCGAGGTCCACGAGGTCGCGACGAGCACGAGAAACGGCACGAAGAGCATGAGCCCGGCGAGAACCGAGACAGCGAAGATCGGAACACGGTAGAGGCCGAGGGCCCCGGTCATGGTGCGCACTGGTTCAGCCCCACTTCTCGCTGACCTTGAACAGCTTGTCCGCGATCAGGTAGATGACGACGGTCGCACCGACGAGCAAGAGGCTCATCGCGGCACCGAGATCCGGTCGGTTGGTCGTGTTGATTTGAAGGTTGATTACCCCAGAAACCGTGAGGTTCGATGGCCCACCAAGAAGCAGCGGTGTCACATAGAAGCCGAGCGACATCACGAATACGAGCACGCCGCCGCTGATGAGAGACGGCTTGAGCGCTGGGAGGATGACGCTGCGCAGAACGAGGGTGGGGCCGGCGCCGAAGATGACGGCGGCGTTGAGCTGTTCCTTGTCGATTCCGCTCATCGCGGTCATGACGGGCAACACCACGAACGGAAGCATGACCGCGACCATTGCCGGGTACATCGCGATAGCCGTTTGGTAGAGCTCGATCGGCTCATCGGTGAGCCCGAGCGTATTGAGAAGCCAGAAGAGGGCTCCGCGGGGAATCTCGATGAGCATCCAGCCGACCGTGCGAACAACGATTGAGGTCCAGAGCGAGAGCATGAGAAACGCGACGAGAACCATGGAGAGCCACGACGGAGCTGCCCAGATTCCGAGCCCGTAGAGGGCACCGACGAGCATTGTGAGAACCGTGACGATGACGGCCATGACGAGGGTGCGCAGCAGGGCCGCCGTGAAGGCGTTCATGGCGAACATTTCGCCGAACGCCGATCCGCCCGATTCGAAGGCCTGGATGATGAGCATGGCGATCGGTGCGCCGAGGGCGATGGCGAAGAATGCGATCGGTGGCCAGAGGAGCCAGCGCTTCTCCGTCTGTGTCCTGGTGGGTTTCACCTGGATCTCCTTGCGTTTGTGTGGAGCTGTGCGAAACGTGCCGCTCGCCGCGGAACCTCTCATCGGTGCGAAACGGACGCCGGATACTGCGATAACCGTCGGCTGACGACGGCCGGGTGGCCCGGGGCGCAGACGCCCCGGGCCCGGGTCTTACCTAGCCCGCAAGCCAGTCGGTGTAACGCCCGACGAGCTCGTCAAGGTTGTCGGCGCGGAACTGCTCGTCGAAGTAGATCGAGCCGTCGTTGCCGGGGCCGCCGGGGAGGCGCTTCGCCGTGCTGTTCTCGAGAAAGTCGAACGTGACTTCGTTGGCCGGGCCATAGAAGGTGCGCTCCGTGAACACGGCCTGGCGTTCGCCGTCCGTTAGCCACTCAGCGATCTCGAACGCGTTCTCGGGGTTCTTCGCCTTCGCCGGTACCACGAAGAAGTTGGGGCTGAGGAATGCCTCGTTCCACTGCACCGTAACGTCGAGACCCTGGTTGATGAGGGCAGTGAACTGGCCCGTGACGCTCACGGCGATCGATGCGCTGCCGGTCGAGAGAAGCGTCTGCACCTCTGGATAGGACTCGTAGAACACGAGGTCCCCCCGGATGGAGTCGAGCTTGGCCGTCGCGCGGTCGAGGTCGAGCGGGTAGAGGTCGTCCTGCGCAACGCCGTCGGCGAGAAGCGCGAGCTCGAACGATGCGTCGTAGCTGCCAGGGCTGCCGGGCCAGGCGCGCTTTCCGGGGAACTTCTTGGTGTCGAAGAAGTCTGCCCAGTCCTGCGGGCCTCCGTCGGGGTAGGTGTCGGTGATCCATCCCTGCGCGATCCCGATCAGAAAGCCGCCGACCGCGTAGTCGCGGATTTCTTCGGGAAGTGTGTCGGATTTGGTTGCGCTGTCGGGCAGGGCAACGATGTTGTCCTTGTACTTGATGAGTGAGTCGGATGACACCTGGATCAGGTCGTAGTCGCCTTCGCCGCCCTCGAGCATCTTCGCCATGATGGCGTCGGAGAGCGAGGCCGAGATGACCTTGATGCCGGTCTCCTCTTCGAATCCGTCGAAGTAGGCGATCTGGCGGCTCTCGTTGGTCGGCCCGCCGTAGTCGGCCCACACCACCTCGCCGCCGGCGGAGTCTGAAGAATCCCCTCCGGTGGCAGAGGAGCACCCTACGAGAGCAACGGTTACTGCGGCTACTCCAGCGAGCGCTGAGAGTGCACGCTTGCTGCGCCGCGAGCCTGCTGTGGCACTGATCATAAAATCGGTCCATTCTTGACGTCGTTGTCGGTGATGAAACTCTTGTTACACCGACACTCTAGCGGGAATGGATCCAATCTATGTAGGTGTGGATCCGAATTAGTTGCAGGAATGTTTCCAATTCGTAAACTCACCCCGTGCCCAGCGAAGGCCACCGGTCATTAGCCGGGCCTTAGTGCTACTCGCTCAGGATCTCCGCCGCAGCCCGAGCCTGGTACATCGCGTTGTCAAGGTCGCTGCCGCCCACGGAGACGTGACCGACCTTGCGGCCCGGGCGGGACTCCTTGCCATAGCTGTGGAACTTTACGGTGGGATGCTCCGCCATAGCTTTGGCATAACGCGAGTCGAGGCCGCCCCCCACTGGGCCCCCAAGCACATTCACCATCACCGTCCAGGCATCCCTGGTGCCGGTAGCTCCGAGCGGAAGGTCGAGCACGGCACGCAGGTGCTGCTCGAACTGACTCGTCGTCGAGCCCTCAATGCTCCAGTGCCCCGTGTTGTGCGGTCGCATCGCAAGCTCGTTGATGAGCAGGCGATCATCCGTCGTCTCAAAAAGCTCCACGGCGAGCACACCGGTCACGTCGAGTCCTTCGGCAACCGTCACGGCGATCTGCTCGGCAACATCGGCGATGCGCCCCGCCGAGTTGGGGGCAGGCGCGATGACCTCCGCACACACCCCGTTCTGCTGCACGCTCTCAACGACGGGCCACGCCACGATGTCGCCCGAGGGCCGACGCGCCACCGACTGGGCTAACTCACGCCTAAAGTCGACGAGTTCCTCCGCGAGAAGCGCGCCGATTCCCGGCGCCTCGAACCAATCGATCGCCTCGCGCCCGCGGCGAACCACGCGCACCCCCTTGCCGTCATAGCCGCCTCGCGGGGTCTTCACGATGGCAACGCCGCCGTTGGCCGCGATGAAAGCATCGAGCTCGGCCTCGGTAGAAACGGCGGCCCACTCCGGCACCGGCAGCCCGAGTTCGCTGAGCCGGGCGCGCATGAGGAGCTTGTCTTGCGCATACAGCAGCGCGTTGGGGCCCGGTCGCACAGCGACTCCGGCCTCGACCAGCGCCGAGAGCACCGCCTGAGGAACATGCTCGTGGTCAAACGTGATCACATCGACCGCCGCCTCGCGGGCGAAGCGCAGCACCTGATCGGCATCGATGTAGTCGCCGACCTGAGTCGCGGCAATCGCCGATGGGCTGCCATCGTTCTCTGCAAAAACGCGCAGGTCGATTCCCAGATGGGTCGCGGCGGGGATCATCATGCGGGCAAGCTGCCCGCCCCCGATAACACCAACGGTGAGGGTCATGCGAATCTCCGAAACTTCTGGGCGGATGCTCGGCCGCCGCCTCGGCAGTCGTGCGAGTATTGGCGGCTAGACTGCACACCGCCACTCCCATCTTCGCCTATCGACGAGGTCCTCACGTGCGTTCAGAGTCTCGATCCGCCTCGGCCAAGAGGCTTGCCGGTCAGCTCATGCGATTCGGGGCCGTCGGGGCTGTCGGGCTTGTCATCGATGTTGGCGTGTTCAACATCCTTCGGTTGACGATTCTCTCCCCGGAGAACCTGCACGAGGGCCCCGTGATCGCCAAGCTCATCTCCACCTCTCTCGCGATCATCGCCAACTGGCTCGGCAATCGTCACTGGACTTTTCGGCGAGCACAGCGGGCTAATCCCGTCGGCGAGGGACTGCGGTTCGCGGCGGTGAGTGTCGCGGCGATGGTGATTCCGCTGACCTGCCTCTGGCTTTCGCACTACGTGCTGGGGTTCACGAGCGCACTGGCCGACAACATCTCCACGAACGTCGTGGGGCTCGGGCTCGGCATGGTGTTTCGCTTCTTGCTCTACCGGTCGTGGGTATTTGCCGAGCCGAGCGTCGACACGGCAGCGGATGCCGCGGCCAACCCAGATCCGTCGCTA
>NZ_JBACFR010000134.1:0-21207 GCF_056262345.1 Homoserinimonas sp. | reverse complement strand
CGGCGCGGACTCGATCGAGCATGGCACCGGTGTCGTCGAGCGTCACTGGCCCACCCTTATCGAGCGCAACATCCCGATTGCCCCCACGCTGCTCATCAATGACCGTCTCGCGAACGGCACCATCCCCGTCTCGGACGAAGCCCGGGAGAAGGCGCAGGGGGTTGTCACCGAGCGGGATGCCAACTTTGCAGGCGCTGGTGCGGCCGGGCTCCGGTTCGTTCTTGGCACCGATGCCAACGGCTCTATGGTCACGTTCGGCGACCAGCTCGAAGAGATCCGCATGATGAAGACGATGTTCGAGTGGTCGGCGGAGCGTGCGCTGGTTTCGGCAACCTCGGATGCTGCGGATGTCGTGGGACTCGGATCAAAGGTCGGCACCCTGCGCGAGGGCTATGGCGTTGACTTCATCGTCATCAAGGGCCGCCCCTGGGAGAACATCGACGATCTCCGCTCAGAAAACATCGTCGCCGTCGTCTCCCGTGGGGTCGTCATCTCCGGCGAACTGCCCCTGTGATCTTCACCTGACTGCACCACCCACCACTGCTCCACCGCACCACAGCTCCACCGCACCTTTGCACCACAGCACACACCAGCACCATGTTCCCTCCACCCCTTGAAAGGACCACAGTGATCCTGAACTCCCTCCGTGCGCGTCGCCGCATCGGCGTGCCGGTTGTCGCCGTCGCCGCCGTTGCTCTGCTCGCCTCGTGCGCAGCGTCCACCGATGAGGCCGCAACCTCGCAAGACGTGATCTTCGCGCTCAAAGAAGACCCCACGTGCATCGACCCGCAGCAGGTCACCGTGACGACCGGGCTCAACGTTGCCCGCCAGCTCGTCGACTCGCTGCTCGACCAGGACCCCAAGACGGGCGAGCTGGTTCCGTGGCTTGCGCAGTCTTGGACGGCAAATGACGACCTGACCTCGTTCGACTTCACGCTGCGCGATGGAGTCACTTTCAGCGACGGCACTGAGCTGACGGCGGATGTCGTCGCCGCCAACTTCGATGCCGCAATGCAGCTGGGTGCCAGCGCCTCGCTCGTTGCTCAGTACCTCGCGGGATACACGGCGACCACCGTGAACGACGAGTCGTCCTTCACCGTGGACTTCTCCGCCCCGAACGCCCAGTTCCTGCAGGGCGCATCGACCATCACGCTCGGCATCGTCTCCGCGGAGACGACGACAGAGACGCCTGAGGCCCGCTGCCAGTCGATCGTTGGCTCCGGTGCATTCGTGCTCGAGTCCTACGTGCAGAACGACTCGCTTGAGATCGTCAAGCGCACGGGCTACGACTGGGGCTCCGAGCTCCGCGGCCACACGGGCGAGGCATACGCCGACAGCATCACCTTCCCGATCATCACCGAAAACGGCGTTCGCACGGGTGGGCTCACCTCCGGCGAGTTCGATGTGATTCAGGACCTGCCCTACATCGACGAGTCTCGCTTCGCCACGGATGACTACGCTCTCTATGCGGCAGCAAACCCCGGGGTGCCGAACTCGCTCATCGCCAACACCTCCACGGGAGTTCTGGCAGAAGAAGCCGTTCGCAAGGCCGTCATGATCGGACTCGACCGCGGCGAGATCAACGAGCTCACGGGCTCCGCAAGCGGACAGGCGCCCACCAGCGTGCTGACCTCCACCACGCCCGGGTACACCAGCCAGGCAAAGGCCATGGAGTTCGACCGCGACGGTGCCATTGACCTTCTCGAAGAAGCCGGCTGGGTCGAAGGGGCCGACGGCATCCGCGAAAAGGCGGGCCAGAAGCTCACGGCAACGGTTACGGGCTTCTACGCCCAGGACGTGCTCGAGGCTGCTCAGATTCAGCTCAAGGAGATCGGCTTCGACCTCCAGCTGAACATGGTTACCCCCGGTGACTTCTTCGGTGCGATCGCCAGCGGCTCTTATGAGTTCCTCGGCGCCGGTCTCACGCGCACGGACCCCGATGTGCTCCGCGTGCTGTTGTCGCAGGAAGCATCGTCGCACTGGGCGATCGTTGACGACGCAGAGCTCGAAGCGCTGCTTGCCGAGCAGGCAACAACGGCCGACGCCGATGCCCGCCAGGCGATCATCGACGACATCCAGGCTCTCGTCGTCGACAAGGCCTATGTCATTCCGACGCTCGAGACGATTCAGCTTCACGCCTCGTCCTCGTCGGTGAGCGGAATCGTGTTCGACTCCGCATCGCGCGTCAACCTCTTCGACATGAAGCTCAGCTAGTCGAAGCCTGTCAGTAGAAATCGGAACGCGCATGGCATCAGCAGGGGCACCGTCGAGGCTCAAGAGCACCGCTCTCTTTCTCGCGCCCAAGATTCTCCAGTTCGTCTTTGTGATCTGGGCGACCTATACGGTCACGTTTCTTCTGATCAACGCGCTTCCCGGCGACCCCGTCCTTGCAGCGCTTGCTGCCAAGGGCGGGGACGCCACTACAACAGACCCTGCCCAGTTGCAGGCTCTCCGAGAGCGTTATGGTCTCGATGGGCCGCTCTGGCAGCAGTACTTCGTAAGGCTTGGCGGAGTGCTCGTCGGAGACTTCGGCATTTCGATCTCTACCGGCCTCCCCGTGCTCGACCTCATCGGTCGCGCACTGCCCAACACGGCACAGGTTGCCATTCTCGCCCTCGTTCTGGGCATCCTCGGTGCCGCCCTCGTCACGTTTCTCGCCTACCTCTCTCGGCCACGGTGGCTCCGGAACACGCTCCTGCAGATTCCGCCGCTCGGAGTCGCGATCCCGGCCTTCTTGAGCGGGCTCGTGCTTATCACGGTGTTCTCGTTCGGTCTCGGTTGGCTGCCATCCTCCGGCACGCGAGACCCCATGAGCGTGGTTCTGCCAGCAATAACTCTGGCGCTGCCGGTGGGGGCGCTCTTCTTTCAGGTTTTCTCCTCCGCGGTTCTCGAGGCGATGGAGAGCCCGTACGTTTTCACCGCCGTCGCCAAGGGGCTCTCGTCGCGCACCATCTTCGTGCGCCACGTGCTGCGCAACTCGCTGTTGCCCTCCATCACCGTTATCGGTCTGCAGATCGGCTACCTCGCGGGAGGTACGGCCGTCGTCGAGACAGTGTTTTCGCGCGACGGCATTGGCCGACTAACAGTGGATGCTGTGCTGGCGCGTGACGTGACGGTGATCCAGGGCGTCATTGTGGTCGTCGCAATCGTCTATTCGCTCGCCAACCTTCTTGTCGACCTGTCCTACAGCTTTATCGACCCCCGCATCCGGCCAGCGCTTGCGCGACCGAAGACCGCACGAAAGGCGGAGGTCTCCGCATGAGGCTTCTCACTAAGCCGGGGCTTCTCGTCTCCTTGGCTGTCATCGTTCTCACGGGGCTGGTCGTAGGGTTCCCCGCCATCTTCGCCACCCATGACCCCTATGCATCAGTTGCCTCGGCGAAGCTCCTGCCGCCGAGCGCCGAGAACTGGTTCGGCACCGACCACCTGGGCCGCGACCTCTTCTCCCGCGTTATTTATGGCGCGCGGCTCTCGATTGCCGCCGCGGGACTCGCCGTCGTCGTCGGTGTCGTTGTCGGAGCGATCGTGGGGCTGCTCTCCGGCTTTATCGGAGGGCGCATCGACTTCGTCGTTATGCGCTTCGTCGACGTGCTCATTGCTGTCCCCGGAATCCTGCTTGCCCTCATCGTGGTGGTGACGCTCGGTTTTGGGCCATGGTCGGTGGCGTTGGGCGTAGGGCTTGGCGCCGCAGGCTCGTTCGCGCGCGTGATGCGATCTCAGGTCGTGCGAGTGCGCAACGAGGAATACGTTGAGGCGGCCGCCACCCTCGGGGTGCGCTGGCCCGGCATTGTGTTTGCCCACATCCTGCCGAACGCGGCACGGCCCGTCATCGCGATGGCCGCCCTGGAGCTCGCAACTGCAGTGCTCTCTGTTTCGGCGCTGAGCTTTCTCGGTTTCGGGGCCCAGCCGCCGGAGCCAGAGTGGGGTGCCCTCGTATCTGCCGGTCGTGACTTCGTTGCCATCGCGCCGTACCTGAGCATCATCCCGGGTGTCGTCATTCTGATCGTGGTGCTTGCCGTCAACCGCGTTGCCCGCTACTTCGGAGGAGACAAGTGACCGACGACCTGCTCGTGATCAGCGACCTTCTGGTCGACTACCGTGCGAGTTCTGGCACCGTCCACGCGGTCAAGGGGATCAGTTTCTCTGTGCCGCGCGGCGGCGTTGTTGCGGTCGTCGGCGAATCCGGCTCGGGCAAGAGCACCGTTTCCCAGTCGATCGTGAATCGTCTTTCTGAGGGCGGCGTCATTGTCGGCGGCTCCATCCGTTTCGACGGTCGTGAACTGATTGGCATGCGCGAGCGCGAGATTCGCAAGTTGCGTGGCGCCCAGATCGGCTTCGTGCCCCAGGACCCCTCTAACTCTCTGAACCCGCTCATCCGCGTGGGAGAGCAGATCGCCGAAGTGCTTCGGTTGCATCAGCGGCTCTCTCGACAGGATGCCGCGGCCCGCGCAGTCGAGATTCTTGCCGAGGTGGGAATCGTTGAGCCGGAGGTTCGGGCTACCCAGTATCCGCACGAGCTTTCGGGCGGCATGCGACAGCGGGTGCTCATCGGCATCGCGTGGGCGTGTAATCCGGCGCTGGTCATCGCCGATGAGCCGACCAGCGCTCTCGATGTCACGGTGCAGAAGCAAGTTCTCGACCGCATCGAGGCCCTTGCAGAGCTGCACGGCACTGCTGTTGTGCTCGTCACCCACGACCTGGCCGTCGCGGCCGATCGGGCTGACCGCATCGTCGTGATGCAGAGCGGCCGCGTGGTCGAGGAGGGACTCGCCTCTGAGGTACTGGGCAACCCGCAGCACGACTACACGCGCAAGCTCGTGGCGGCGGCGCCGGGTCTCTCGAGCGCACGCCTGACGCCGACGGTCTCGACCGAGTCGCGCCCCGTGCCGCTCTTTTTGCGGGACCGAGTGACGCAGGAGAGTCGCAACGACACCGTTCTGTCTCTCGTCGACATCGTCAAGACGTACTCGGTGCGCAGACCAGGCGTCGGTGCGACAACGCTCACGGCCGTCAACTCCGTCTCGATCGACGTTGCTCGAGGATCGACATTTTCGATCGTGGGGGAGTCTGGGTCGGGCAAAACGACCCTTGCCCGCATTGCGGCGCGGATCATCCCTGCCGACTCCGGCAGCATCATGTTCGACGGTCAGGACATCTCCGCGCTCAGGGGTGAGAGTCTTCGCCAGCTTCGCCGCCGCATCCAGGTTGTCTACCAGAACCCGTTTGGCTCCCTTGATCCGAGCATGTCAATCGAGCGCATCATCACCGAGCCGCTGCGCGCGTTTTCGATCGGGGATCGTGCGAGCAGGCGAACTCTCGCACACGATCTGCTCGATCGGGTGAGCCTGCCAACTGAGATTGCGGATCGTCGTCCGAGGCAGCTCTCTGGCGGCCAGCGGCAGCGCGTTGCCATCGCTCGTGCGCTGTCGCTCGGCCCCGAATTGATTGTGCTCGACGAGCCCGTCTCCGCGCTCGACGTTTCGGTGCAGGAGCAGATTCTGCAGCTCCTCGTCGATCTCCAGCAAGAGTTTGGGCTGAGCTATCTCTTTATCTCGCACGATCTTGGCGTGATTCGGCAGGTATCAGACGGCATCGCAGTGATGCGTCACGGCGATCTGCTTGAGCACGGTGCGGCCGATGACGTGCTCTCCCGTCCGGCGCATGACTACACGCGGGAACTGCTCTCCGCTATCCCCGGTCAGCTTCGCTCATGACCAGGTTTAGTGACGTGCCTGCTCTGGGTGAACCACGGGGCGCCTACAGCTTTATCGCCGAGGCAGGCGGCTTCGTATTCTCGGCGGGAATCGGGCCGTTCACACCCGATAACGCCCCGTTGTCATCGGATGCTGCCGAGCAAACCGAGAGCGTGATTGACAACATCGAATCGGCGCTGGCGGTAGTAGGCCTCGGCCTGGGTGATGTCGTTAAGGTCACCGTGATGGTGCAGAACTTCGCAGCCGACTTCGCGGCCGTGACCGAGGTGTACGGCCGGCGGTTCCCGCAGCCCTACCCGGTGCGCACGGTGTTCGGGGCAGATCTGCCCGGGCCCCTCGTCGCGATGGATGTGACCGCGGTTCGACCTGCAGCTCAGTAGACACTCGGCAATCGCCACCCGCGACAGTGAAGGCCCCCGTCACGGTCGACGAGGGCCTTCTCTGTGGGGGACTTGTGTTTAGCGCTTGCGGCGAATCGCCATGATGACGACAGCGATAACCGCGAGGCCGATCAGGCCGGAAGCGATCCAGATGCCCACCGGCAGCGTCGATTCCTCTTCGGGAGAGGCCGGTGCCGACGGTTGCTCTGCGGTGGCGGAGGGCTCCACCTGTTCCTCCTCTGAGGAGACGCCGCACTGCGGCGCAGTCGCGTGGCCGACCGATTCGTCACCGGGCTGTGTTGGAGCCCACGCAAAGCTGATCACGCCCGAGATCGTGTGAGCATCCGCCGACACGGCCTGCCACGTGAGCGTGTAGTTTCCGGGAGCGCCAAGCGCGGCCGGCATCGACACACTGGCACCATCGATCGTCACGCAACCGTCGCCATAGAACAGCCCGTCGGCATCCGTGACTTCCATCGCTACCGCGCCAGCCGATAGCAGCACATCGTTCGTCGTGACGATGAACTCTTCGGGCAGCTCGGTGAGAGTCTGCCCTTCGGCTGGAGTGGATGACACGACGTAGTTGTGGGCGCTGGCCGCAGTGGCCATTCCCACAACCGAGGCGAGGATGATCGCGAGAATCGCCGCAAAAACAGTGAGCGGGCGTCGCAGGGAACCGCTGATCATGGCACTCATGAGCGCACCGCCCGGCGACGCGCCGTGAGACCGATCACGATGCCCACCGCACCGACGACGAGGCCAGCGATTCCGAGGCCACGGCCGACGACATCCACTGAACCTTCTGCGGATGCCGACTCGGCCGAGGCTGCGTGCTCTTCGGTTTCTGCGCTGTCGGTCGCCGCCCCGTGACCGTGGCCGCCGGCTGACGGGTCCGCTGCCGTGAGGGTGATCGTGGGAGCGGGGCTGTCGGGCTCAGCGTCACCTTCGGCCAGCTCGGTCCAGGCATTCTCGCCGTCAACACAAGCCTGCACCACGGGGAAGGCGACGGTATCGCCCTCGTCGCCCGCAGGAAGCACGACCGAGAGCGCAACGGTGTCGCGCAGTCCGTCGGCAACAGGAGTGATTGCCGTGTAGGTGACGGTGGTGGGGGTCTCAGCAATGCTCCATCCCGGGTGGACTGTCGGGGTTACCGATTCAATCGACTCAGGGATGCCGAACGTGAGGGACGTGGTGGGCGAACCTTCGCAGCCGTGGCTGAATGAAAACGTGAGCAAGGACGGGCTGCCCGCGGCGGTCGAGCTGGGTGTGACGCCGACGTGGGCGTTGGCTGCAAGAGGCGCGGCGATGACGAGTGCGGCGACTGCGGCCGCCGTAATAGTGGATGTGGTGAGAGCTTTCACAAGTGATTCCTTGACTGTGTGGACATGGGTGTCCGAATGATCGTTGCCAGAGAGCGCGTGCGCGATGCGGCGAGTGCCGGCTAAGCGCAGGCATACGCGGGCGGACCGCGGTGGCGAAGGAATCCGATGAGGAGCGCACGAGGTGCGACGGGCATTCGCTCGTGCCGGGCGGGCAGCGCGCGGAGAGCTGCACGGAGGGGAGGGGCCTCGGATGCCCGCACGGCGCGAAGGGCGCGAAGCGCGGTGTCGACGATCGAGGTGAGAAGCGGAGCCGCCGCAGCGGCAATGTTCTTCACGGTGCGCTCAGCGAAGACAATTGCTGCGAACGTGGCCACCGCAGCGCCAGCATGTGCCCAGAGCATCCCCGGGTCTGCCATCACGAATCCGGATGCCGCAACCCCAGACGAGACCGGGTCAGTGTGGATGGCTGTGGCACCGTGGTCGTGGAGTGCGTGGCCTTCGACATGCGCAGTGAGTGCGGTCACGGGTGCCGCAGACGGGCCAAAGAACGCGAAAAGGCCGTGATAGGCGAGCTGGCTAACGGCGACAGCGGGCGCAACGCGAGCCGCTGAAAGAGACCGACCGGCGAGACCCACGCACACGGGGCCGGAGAAAGCGAGAGCGAGCACGATTGCGAAAGCGGGGGGATGCGCGCCGCCCGCCGCACCGTGCGAGAAGGCGGCAGCGAAGGTAGCGAAGCCGGCGACAAGCCAGCCTCGGCTGAACCTCGCCCAGCGTTCCGTCATGTCGTAATCCGCGCTTTCTGCCTGTGCCGTTATCTCAGTCTAGGCTGGGCGGCACTCAGACACTTTGCGCGGCATTCGACAAGAATGCATGTGAGTGTCGGTGACTCGGGTTAGGCTCGTTTTCACCAGACGCGACGGTATAGAGGAGAGGGCTCATGGCTCGAATCGGCGAAAGCGCCGACCTGCTTAAGTGTTCTTTCTGCGGAAAGAGCCAGAAGCAGGTCCAGCAGCTCATCGCGGGCCCCGGCGTATACATCTGTGATGAATGCGTAGAACTCTGCAACGAAATCATCGAGGAACGACTCGCCGAGGCGGGCGAAGCAGCCACGAGCGAGTTTGATTTGCCCAAGCCGCGCGAGATTTACGGCTTCCTTGAGGAGTACGTAATCGGGCAAGAGAAGGCCAAGAAGGCTCTCTCGGTCGCGGTCTACAACCATTACAAGCGCATCCGTGCTCGCGGCACGATCACTTCTGCCGATGCAGCGCTGGACGACGTGGAGATTGCAAAGTCCAACATCCTGCTGATCGGGCCCACGGGCTGCGGCAAGACCTACCTCGCCCAGACACTCGCCAAGAGGCTCAATGTGCCGTTCGCTGTTGCCGATGCGACAGCGCTCACAGAAGCCGGGTATGTAGGCGAGGACGTCGAAAACATTCTCCTCAAGCTCATTCAGGCAGCTGACTACGACGTCAAACGGGCCGAAACCGGAATCATCTACATCGACGAGATCGACAAGATCGCCCGCAAGGCAGAGAATCCGTCGATCACACGCGATGTTTCCGGGGAGGGCGTGCAGCAGGCGCTGCTCAAGATCATCGAGGGCACTGTGGCCTCGGTTCCCCCTCAGGGTGGTCGCAAGCATCCTCATCAGGAGTTCATTCAGGTCGACACCACCAACGTGCTCTTCATCGTCGCTGGCGCTTTCGCGGGCCTCGAAGAGATCATTTCTCAGCGGGCTGGCAAGAAGGGCATCGGTTTCGGTGCGCCGCTGCACAGCAAGGGCGACAACGTCAATCTCTTCAGCGAGGTTCTCCCCGAAGACCTGCACAAGTTCGGGCTGATTCCCGAGTTCATCGGCCGCCTCCCCGTGGTCACCACGGTGACGCCGCTCGATCAGGTTGCGCTCATGGATATCCTCACTCAGCCCAGGAACGCGCTCGTCAAGCAGTATCAGCGCATGTTCGAGATCGACAATGTCGAACTCGATTTTGAGCGCGATGCCCTTGAGGCGATTGCGGATCTCGCGGTGCTGCGCCAGACGGGTGCGCGAGGTCTGCGATCCATCATGGAAGAAGTGCTCGGATCCATCATGTTTGACGTTCCCTCCGATGACGCCATCGGCAGGGTCATTGTCACCCGCGACGCCGTGCTCTCGGGCGCGGCACCCACGATCGTTCCTCGCGCGGCCGCCCCGCAAGAAAAGTCCGCGTAACCAGCGAGTTCGCACGTCACCGCGCAGGCGGGCTTCGGACGGGGAGCTTTGGGGGCACCGGGAAAGGGTGAGCGGCCATTCTCCAACCCATTGCAGCGGGATTCATCGCCGCCATTAGTGGCTTCGCCACATCGTTCGCGCTTGTCATCGCGGGGCTCCAGGCCGTTGGCGCCACCCAGGAGCAGAGCTCGTCGGGACTCCTCACACTCTGCCTTGCATCGGGCATCCTCACAGTCGTTCTTTCGGCGGCCTATCGCCAACCGATTTCGATCGTGTGGTCAACCCCCGGTGCCGCAGTTCTCGTGGCGGCGGCGAGCGGAGGGACGAGCTTTTCCACTGCGGTCGGGGCATTCATCGTGAGCGGTGTGCTCATCGTCGTATGCGGGCTGTGGCCAGCCCTTGGCCGTGCGATATCGCGGATCCCTAAACCGGTCGCCAGCGCGATGCTTGCGGGAATCCTGCTCCCCATCTGTCTGGCCCCGGTCACCGCGGTCGCAGAGTTCCCGCTTCTCGCGGGCCCGCTCGTGCTCGTCTGGCTCATCCTGCTGAGGATCGCCCCCCGATGGGCAGTGCCCGCGGCGATGCTCGTTGCCACGATCGTCATTGTCGCTTCTGCGGGAACAGACTGGCTGCCGCGTACCTCGCTTGCTCCCGCCCTGGTATTCGTCGCGCCGGAGTTCGATCCGTTTGTCATGGTTAGCCTGGGGCTGCCGTTGTTCATCGTGACGATGGCGGGCCAAAATGTGCCGGGGTTCGTGGTGATGTCGTCGTTCGGCTATCCTGCCCCATCACGCGCAATCTTCTTATCGACGGGTGTTGCCTCCACGGTTGGCGCATTCTTCGGTGGCCATGCCGTGAATCTGGCGGCGATCACCGCGGCAATAGCGGCGAGCCCTGAGGCACATCCCGATCGTTCGAAGCGCTGGATCGCCGCAGTCGTCGCCGGTTCTGTGTTCGTTGCGATTGGCCTTGCCGCCGGGGTTGCCACGGCCCTCGTCTCGGAGTCGCCGCCTATTCTGATCATTGCGGTCGCCGGTCTCGCCGTGCTGGGCGCGCTCTTATCATCCATAACGTCGGCTCTTGAGGAGCCTGATCACCGTATAGCGGCGATCGCAACGTTCCTCGTCACAGCATCGGGCATCACAGCGCTAGGCATCGGCTCGGCATTTTGGGGCCTGGTCACCGGAGCCCTGTTCATGCTGTGGCTGCGGGCGCGCCCTGTCGGTCGCGGCTTAGTCGAGACCGCGCCGCCGCAATAGAGGCTGGATTTCGGCGTCGCGTCCCCGAAAGTCTCGGAACGCCTCCATGGGGTCCTTCGAGCCCCCGACGCCGAGCAGACGCGACCTGAACCGATCGCCGTTGGAGCGCGTGAGCCCACCGTTGTTCCTGAACCACTCCACGGTGTCGGCATCGAGCACCTCGCTCCAGATGTAGGAGTAATAGCCGGCGTCGTAGCCGCCGGCGAAGGTGTGGGCAAAGTAGGTGCTCGAGTAACGCGGGGGAATTGCCGGGTTGGCGAGGCCCATATCGCTCAACGCGCGCTGTTCGAATGCCGCGACATCCGTCACCTCGGAGTCGGCGGTGATGGTGTGCCAGGCCTGGTCGAGCAGTGCGGCGGCCAGGTACTCGCTCGTCGCGAACCCTTCGTTGAACTGCTCGGATGCCACGAGGTTGTCGACGAGCTGCTGGGGCAGCGGCTGCCCGGTGACGTGGTGCACAGCGTAGTTGGCGAGAATCTCGGGCCAGAGCTTCCACATCTCATTGACCTGGCTGGGGAACTCGACAAAGTCGCGGAACACATTCGTGCCGGCAAATTTGGGGTAGGTGACTCTGGCGAAGAGGCCGTGAAGTGCATGCCCGAACTCGTGAAAGAACGTGGTGACCTCGTCGAGCGTGAGCAGCGTCGGCTCGCCCGCTGCCGCGCGGGGAACGTTGAGGTTGTTGACCACGACTACCGGCTGGTCGAGAAGGCGATTCTGTGAGATGAGGGGGTTCATCCAGGCGCCGCCACGCTTGGAATCGCGCGTAAACAGGTCGAGCACATAGAGCCCGACACCGCTGCCGTCTGAGTCGCGGACCTCGAACACACGGGCATCAGGGTGGTACGCGACGAGGTCGGTGCGTTCCTCAAAAGTCACGCCGTAAAGCCGCGTAGCGGCAAAGAACACGCCGTCGTGGAGTACTTGCTCCGCCTCGAAATATGGTCGCATCGCCGCTGTGTCGACGTTGTACTCGGCCGCCCGCACCTTTTCGGTGTAGAACGACCAGTCCCAGCTCTCAATGGGATGGCCCGCTTGGGCTTCGAGCGCAGCCTGTTCGGCGAGGGCGTTTCGCGCGGCGGCTGGAGCGAGTTGGCCGAGCATGTCCGCCACGGCCCGCGGGCTACCCGCGGTTTCATCGGCGGTGACGTAGGCGGCGTGGGAGTCGAACCCGAGCAGACGTGCGCGCTCGGCTCGCAGTCGGGTGATCGCCAGAACGAGTTCTCGATTGTCGTTGGCGTTTCCCCGGATGCCGCGCGAGCGCGAAGCTGCCATGATGCGCTGGCGCACATCCCGGTTGGTGAGACTCGCTAGCCACGGGTGACCGGTCGGCAACACGAGGGTCACGAGGTATTTACCCGAGAGCCCCCTCTCTTCGGCAGCAGCAGCGGCTGCGGAGATCTCGCCAGCGCCGAGGCCATCCAGGTCGGCTACGTCGTCGATGACGACAGCCAGGTCGTTGGTGTCGGCGAGTAGATTCTTCTCGAAGCGCGTCGTGAGCGTTGACAGTTCCTGATTGAGTTCTCGAAGCCGCGCCGTGTCGACCTCGGGAAGCCCAGCGCCTGCGAGCGTGAACTCCGTGTAATACCGCTCCACCAGATACCGTGTCTCGGCATCGCTGATGACGTCTCGTTCGGAGTGGACATGACTGATCCGCGCATAGAGCTCGGCGTTCAGCGAGATGGCGTCGCGGTGAGCAGCCATGAGGGGGGCGAGGTGTTCCTCGAGCTCATTCGTCTTATCTGTGGAGTCGGCCGACGCCTTGTTGTAGAAGACGGAGCTGACCCGATTGAGAATCTGCCCCGATGCCTCAAGCGGCACGAGCGTGTTGCCCGCGGTGGGAGACTCCGGGTTGCGGATGATGGCCTCGACTTCGGCGAGCTGCTCGGCCATGCCCGCCTCGAATGCCGGGAGGTAGTGCTCGTCGCGGATATCGGCGAACGGGGGCAGCTCATAGGGCAGAGTGCTGGGGGCGAGAAACGGATTGCTCATCCGTTGAGCTTATTGCCGCCGACTATAGGCTCGCAGCATGAGCGAGAAGCCTGCGCCTTCTGACGAGGAACGGTATACCCACGGTCACCACGAGAGCGTGCTGCGGTCACACACATGGCGCACCGTGGAGAACTCCGCTGGCTACCTGGTGTCGAGCATCCGGCCGGGTCTCAGCGTTCTCGATATTGGCTGTGGGCCTGGCACGATCACCGTCGACCTCGCTCGCCGGGTCGCCCCCGGCCGAGTGATTGGCCTTGATGCCTCTGCCGAGGTGATCGAGAAGGCCAGAACGCTCGCCGATGACGAGGGCGTAGATACCGTCGAGTTCGTCGTGGGCGATGCCTATTCCACGGGACTCGCCGATGACACTTTCGACATTGTGCACGCCCATCAAACGCTGCAGCACGTTGCCGACCCCGTTGCGGTGCTCCGCGAAATGCGCCGGGTCATGAAGCCGGGCGGTGTGGTGGCTGCTCGCGACGTCGACTACGCGGGGACCATGGTGCATCCGACGAGCCCGGGGCTTGAGAGGTGGGCAGAGCTGTACCAACAGGTGCACCGCTCAAACGGGGGAGAGCCTGATGCCGGTCGCCGCCTCAAGGCGTGGGCACGCGAGGCCGGCTTTGCGTCTGTGCAGAGTTCCGCTGACATCTGGTGTTTCGCCTCAGACCATGATCGTGAGTGGTGGGGCGGAATGTGGCAGACGAGGGTGCTTGAGTCGGCCTTCGCGGGGGATGCGATCAGCAAGGGGCTAGCTACGCGCGCAGACTTGCAGCAGATTTCGGATGCGTGGCGCGACTGGGCAGACGACAGCGATGGGTGGATGGGCATGCCCCGTGGAGAGATTCTCGCCCGGTGATTGTGGTGATGCAACCAGTCGTCGTAGGTTGCCGCGCGTGAAGCGCGGGGCCTGCGCTGCTTCGCCGGGATCGCGCTCGCCGGTGTGGCGTGGTCGCGGGTCTTTGGGCCCTAACAGGGCGGTCCGGGCGGACGTAGGATGGCCGCACCACGAGGGACGAACGAGCTCACATCGGAGGGCCACATGTGCACAGGAGCCAACTACACGACGCGGGATCACTACTTCGGTCGCAACCTGGATCTGGAGTTCTCGTACCACGAGACGGTAACCGTCACGCCGCGGAACTTCCCGTTCGAATTCCGCAAAGCGGCTCCGCTTCCCACGCACCACGCGATCATCGGAATGGCGACCATCGCCGACGGATACCCGCTGTACTACGACGCGACAAACGAGAAGGGCCTCAGCATGGCGGGGCTGAACTTCCCGGAGAACGCCGACTACAAGCCCGAAGCGCCGGACAAGACCAACATCACGCCGTTCGAGTTCATCCCCTGGATCCTGGGCCAGTTCCAGACCGTCGATGAGGTGAAATCAGCATTGGAGGCGATGAACCTGGTGGACATCTCGTTCAGCGAGGCCTTCCCGCTCTCGCCGCTGCACTGGATCATCTCCGACCGCACGTCGTCGATCACGGTGGAGAGTGTGAAGGATGGCCTGAAGGTGTACGAGAACCCCGTGGGGGTCCTGACTAACAACCCGACGTTCGATATCCAGCTGTTCAACCTGAACAACTACATGCACCTGTCCAAAAACCCGCCAGAGAACAAGTTCTCCGACCAACTCGAGTTCGACATGTACAGCCGGGGGATGGGCGCGATCGGCCTTCCCGGGGACCTGTCCTCCGCATCGCGTTTCGTCAAGGCCGCCTTCACGAAGATGAACTCGGTATCGGGGGAGTCCGAGTCCGAATCGGTCAGCCAGTTCCTGCAGATCCTGGGGTCCGTGGCACAGCAACGCGGATGTGTCGAGGTCTCGCCGGGCAAATTCGAGATCACCATCTACTCATCGTGCTGCAACACCGACAAGGGGATCTACTACTACACGACCTACGAGAACAGTCAGATCACCGGCGTCGACATGCACAACGAGGATCTCGACGGACGCGCCCTGGTCGACTACCCGTTGATCAAGGGCCAGCAGATCCACCTGGAGAACACGCACGCCGAGCCGGCGTCCGCGCCGGCAGCGAGCGTCGCCGCAGGATAGAACACGCCGCGGGACAGGAAGCATCGCCTACCGCATCTGGAACTTGGGCGGCTAGTAGTTCGCTCACGCCTCTCTGCCAATCACATTGTGAGATGGCGAGAAAGGCCTTGGTGTGCTCAGCCCCGGGGCATCGACCGTGTGGCTGCGCAGGTGTGATGCAAACAAACTATTGCAAAGAATTGATTGCAAAGAAGTCTTTGCGATGTTACTTTTGAGGTATGAACAGCAATCGAGTAGTCGACCTTGAGTCGCTCAAGGCCCTTGCTCACCCTCTGCGGGTGCAGCTGATCGACACTCTTTCGGTCTACGGGCCGTCAACCGCGACGGCACTTGCCGAGCGACTCGGAGAATCTTCCGGGGCGACCAGCTATCACCTTCGTCAACTTGCGAAGCACGGCTTCGTTCGCGAGGTCGAAGGCAGGGGCACGGCACGGGAGCGGTGGTGGGAGAGGACCCCGGGCGGGATCACCATGACGACCCCGGAACTCTTGGAATCGCCCGCCGGGCGAGAAGCCTCGCACCTCGTGATGAGGGAGTGGGCGGCTCGACGCGAGAACGTGCTGCGAGCGTTCATGGAGCGCGGCCCCGAAGCGCTCTCCACTGAGTGGCTCGAAGCCAGCTTGCTGAGCCAGGCCAACTTTGTTCTCACCGCGCCGCAGCTTGACGACCTGACAGAAGCGCTCATGGCGGTCGTCGACGAGTTCAAGGCCAAGTATGCGGGGCAGAACGCTGCGGGAGCCCGGCCCGTGCAGATTCATGTGAACGGCTTCCCTGTGATCGATGGCGTCGAGCTTGCCGGCCCGACTGGCGATATAGACCCGACTGGCGATGTGGAAAAGAACGAAGGGCGATGATGGCGATGGCGAGCACAATATCGCTGGAGGGCGAGTACTTTCGGCCGGAGGGCCGCCGCAGGGCGACGCGGGCTGGAATCTTCGAAAGTGGCGCTGATCTGCTGGGTCGGGCGCTCATCCGATGGAGCCGAAGCCGAGCCCGCCGCCGTGAGCTGGCGATGGAGAGCCACACCAGGGCAACGGCCACCGAGCGAGAGCGAGCGCGGCGCGAATCGGACGCCTACCGCATCTGGAACTTGGGCGGCTAGTAGTTCGCTCACGCCTCTCTGCCAATCACATTGTGAGATGGCGAGAAAGGCCTTGGTGCCGACGAGAATGTCGGCGCCTCTCGCTAGCGTTAATGGCGACGAAAGGTGAGGGCAATGACCGCAATTTCACCCGACATTCGTCGGGCATACCATGCACAGCCCCGGGGCATCGACCGAGTGGCTGCGCAGGTGGGCGTCGCGCTGTACCGCTGGGCTCAGCGTGATGCTGATCGCCGCCGTGACCGTCAGCTCTCACGTGCGAGAGTCGAGAACGACCCTCGCACTCGCCACGATCTTCAGCTCGACGTGGACCACGATGAGCTGCACATCGCCGAGCGGGCGCGCAAGTACTACCTGGGATAGCAGCGCCTTCGGCGGCGGCTAGTTCGGCTGAGTGACGACAGCCTCATCGGCCACGGCGTCATAAGTGACGACAGTGCCGTCGTCGAGTTCGGCGATCGGGCGGCCCTCAAGCCAGGTCAGGGTCCAGCGCCAGCCCGAGGGATCGAAGTCGGCCGACGACAAGGCCAGCACCTCGGCATCCACGGCCGCGATCGCGTCGCGCACGGTCTGCGGCAGGCGCTCGGGAGCAGGAGCCCCGAGCGTCCACCGCGTTCCGAGCTGCATTTAGGCCTCGACCTCGGCAAGCACGATGTCGGTGACCGCAAGCTCGTCACCGATCACGAACTCAAGTGATTCGATGCGTCCGACGGCCTTGAGGTCATCCGCCGCCTGCTCCAGCAGGGCCAGCGTGTCAGCGGGCGCAGAAATCACGGCGGAGACCACCGGAGTCTTCTGCGACGCCTTCGCGTCGGTCTTGGCTCGACGGATTCCGATGAGCGCTGCGCTGACGGCGGGAAGAACGCCGCGCGCTTCGCTGCCGACGGCAACCGGCCACGCTGCCGTGTGGATCGATCCGTCGTGGGTCCACGACCAGACCTCTTCTGTCGCAAACGGCAAGAACGGAGCCAGAAGCCGCAGCATCACGTCGATTGCCTCGCGAAGCGCGAGTACCGCGCTGGCCTGGCCGGCGGGAGTAGACGCACCGTAGGCACGCTCCTTGACGAGTTCGAGATAGTCGTCACAGAACGTCCAGAAGAACTGCTCCGTCGTCTCAAGCGCTCGCGCATGGTCAAAGTCATCGAATGCCTTGGTGGCGGTGGCAACGACGGCGTCCAGCTCGGCGAGCATGTCGACGTCGAGAGGGGCGCTCACCGTGAAGTCGCCGCTCGGCAGCTCATACGAGTATGCGAACTTGGCCGCGTTCAAAACCTTGATCGCGAGGCGGCGACCAATTTTGATCTGCTTGGGATTCTGCGGGTCGAACGCAGCATCCGTGCCCAGGCGGCTCGACGCGGCCCAGTAGCGAACGGCATCGGAACCATGGTCGTCGAGCATCCCGGCGGGGGTGACGACGTTGCCCTTGGACTTCGACATCTTCTTGCGATCGGGGTCAACGATAAAGCCCGAGATCGCCGCGTGCTTCCACGGTGCGACGCCGTCGTGTTCAAGGAGTGAGCGCAGCGCGGTCGAGAACAGCCACGTGCGGATGATGTCCTGCCCCTGGGGGCGCAGGTTGTAGGGGAACACCAGGTCGAAGAGCTCTGGGTCGCTCTCCCAACCGCCGGCAAGCTGCGGGGTTAGCGACGAGGTTGCCCAGGTGTCCATAACATCCAGTTCGCCGACGAAGCCGCCGGGCTGGTTGCGCTGCGACTCATCGAAGCCGGGGGCAGTATCCGACGACGGGTCGACGGGCAGCTGCGCCTCGGACGGCACGATGGGGGAGTCAAAGACGGGGTTGCCGTCGCCATCGAGCGGATACCAGACGGGGATCGGAACGCCGAAGAACCGCTGGCGGCTGATGAGCCAGTCGCCGTTGAGGCCGTTGACCCAGTTGTCGTAACGAACGCGCATGAAGTCGGGGTGCCAGTCGATCTCGCTGCCGAGAGCGACGAGACGGTCGCGCAGTTCTTCTGACTTGCCGCCGTTGGTGATGTACCACTGGCGGGTGGAGACGATCTCGAGGGGCTTGTCGCCCTTTTCGAAGAACTTGACGGGATGCATGATCGGCTTGGCGTCGCCGATCATCTCGCCAGAAGCCTGCAGAAGGTCGACCATCGTCTTCTTGGCGCTGAAGACTGTTTTGCCGGCAATCTCGGCGTAGGCGGCTTTGCCTGCCTCCGACTCGATGGCCGCAGGGGCCTCGCTGATGATGCGGCCGTCGAAGCCGATGATGGCGCGGTTGGGCAGGCTCAGCTCGCGCCACCAGATCACGTCGGTCAGGTCGCCGAACGTGCAGATCATGGCGATGCCCGATCCCTTGTCCTTCTGGGCAAGGTGGTGGGCAACGACGGGAACCTCGACATCGAAGAGGGGCGTGCGAACGGTCGTGCCGAAAAGCTTCTGGTACCGCTCATCATCGGGATGAGCGACGAGGGCAACACACGCGGCCAGAAGCTCGGGGCGGGTCGTCTCGATGTGGATGTCGGTGCCGTCGGGGGCGTGGAACGCGAGGCGGTGGTAGGCGCCCGGCTGCTCCTTGTCTTCAAGCTCTGCCTGCGCAACGGCGGTGCGGAAGGTGACGTCCCACAGGGTGGGGGCGTCGGCCTGGTACGCCTCGCCACGGGCAAGGTTACGCAGGAATGCGCGCTGGGCAACGGCCTGCGATTCGGGCGCGATCGTGCGGTAGGTCTGAGTCCAGTCGACGCTGAGGCCGAGTTTGCGCCACAGGTCCTCGAACTGCTTCTCGTCTTCTACCGTGAGCTTCTCGCACAGTTCAACGAAGTTGCGACGGCTGATCGGCAGCTGGTCTGCGGCCTTCGAGCTCTTGTTGTCGCCACCCTCGAACGGCGGCACGAAGCTGGCGTCGTAGGGGAGAGTCGGGTCGCAGCGCACCCCGTAGTAGTTCTGTACGCGGCGCTCGGTGGGCAGACCGTTGTCGTCCCAGCCGATCGGGTAGAAGACCTTGTTGCCGCGCATGCGCTGAAAGCGGGCGATGACATCGGTGTGGGTGTAGCTAAAGACGTGACCGATGTGGAGTGACCCGGATGCCGTCGGCGGCGGGGTGTCGATCGAGAAGATGTTCTCGCGGGTCGCGTTGGCGCGATCGAAGCGGAATGTTCCGTCGGACTCCCACCGGGGGCCCCACTTCTGCTCGAGTCCTTCAAGGGCGGGCTTTTCTGGAATGGCAGACAACAACGAACTCCGATTCGATATATGCGGCACCGCGTCAGTGGTGAAGTGCCTAAGTGTGAGGCGATTCCAATATTAGCCGACCGACCCGTGCGCGGTCGCAGCATAACCCGCCAGAACCGGGTCGATGGCGGCCTCGACGAACGGCGTGAACGCTCCGCGCTCCGATCCCGCGCGTGCCCAGAGCTGCGCTGCGCCAACGACAGCTCCCGTGAGCGCATACGCCGTTGCCGTAGCTTTCTGCTCCCCCCACGCCATCTGGGCATCCCGCAGAATGGCCGCGAGCCTCGTGACGCGGCCGATTCCCGAGGAAAGCAGCTCGTGCGTGCTGCCGATGAGGTCGTGCTGCGTGAGCGCAAACGGCACCCGCGATGGCCCCAGCGATGCAGCGGCGTGCAGCAGTGCATGGCGAATCGCGGCGAGAGGGTCACTGGCTCGGGTCGATGCGAGGTCTGCCTGTGCCGCGTCGATGGCCTCATCGAACTCCACCCAGAACACGTCGCCCTTGGCCTCGAAGTAATTGAAGAAGGTGTTTCGGCTGACTCCTGCGCGTTGGGCAATGTGCTCCACCGTCGTGCCCGCGTACCCGTTCTCCAAGAACAGCTCGAAGGCCGCGTCCTGAAGCATCTCGCGGGAGGCTGCGGGGGGTCGGCCGCGGCCCGATGCCGAGGCTGGGGTCATGATGCTGAGGCGGGGGTCATAGTGTGCTCCGGTCGAGGTGGCCCCGCGGCTCACCGATGGTCGGCGCCGCGGCAAGGAGGGTCTGGGTATAGGGATGTGTCGGCCGAGCAAATATCTCTGCGGCCTCACCCTGTTCAACGATACGACCGCCCTGCATCACGGCGAGTCGGTCGCTCATGTGGTGAACAACACCCAGATCGTGCGAGATAAAGAGATAGGCAATCCCGCGTTCTCTCTGAAGGTCGTCGAGCAGGTCGAGCACCTGCGCCTGCACCGAGACGTCGAGCGCCGACACGGGCTCGTCGCACACGATGATCCGCGGTGACGGGGCGAGCGCTCTGGCAATAGCAACTCGCTGGCGCTGGCCACCGGAGAGGTGAAGCGGGCGGCGGGTGAGCACGTCTGATGGCAGACCCACGGAGTCGAGCAGGTCGGCAATTTTGCGGGCGCTCACCCCGCGCGCCGAGCCGCCGCCCGCAGCATCGCGCAGGATGTCGGCGACGGTCGCCCGCGGATCAAATGAGCTGAGCGCATCCTGGTAGATGGCACCGAGAGCGGGTCGGCGGTGTCGCCGTTCCCGCTCCGGCACGGAGCTGAACGGGCTGTCCAGGAGGCTGACCGACCCTGAGTCGGGTTCGGTGAGGCCCAGGAGCATGCGGGCAACAGTGGTTTTGCCGGAGCCTGATTCGCCGACGAGCCCCAGAGTGCGGCCGGATTCCAGGTGAAGGGAGACACCGTCAACTGCGGTGAATGACCCGAAGCGCTTAGTGAGGCCGCTCGCGGACATGAGGGCAACCGGTTCGTGGGCCTGAGGTGACGGCGCGCGCTCGGTGATCGTGAGCGATTCCGAGAGACGCTCGCCCCGCGCGGCGCCAGAGGGCACTGAGCGCAGCAGCCGGCGGGTGTACTCGTGCTGCGGGGAGGAGAGCACCTCATCGGTCGGCCCCTGTTCCACAATGACACCGTCGTGCATCACGGCGACGCGGTCGGCAACGCTGCGAACAACGGCGAGGTCGTGGCTGATGAGGAGCAGCCCGGTTCCACCGCGACGAAGTTCAGCAAGCAGATC
Source organism: Homoserinimonas sp. (assembly GCF_056262345.1). Classification (NCBI taxonomy): domain Bacteria; kingdom Bacillati; phylum Actinomycetota; class Actinomycetes; order Micrococcales; family Microbacteriaceae; genus Homoserinimonas; species Homoserinimonas sp. The sequence continues at coordinate 213 of NZ_JBACFR010000134.1, read as the reverse complement.
GAGAATCTGAGCCTGGATCGTCACGTCGAGCGCCGTGGTCGGCTCGTCGGCGATGAGCAAGGGCGGAGCGGCGGCTATTGCGCTAGCAATCAGGGCGCGCTGACGCAGGCCACCAGAAAGCACACCAGAACGCTGCCTCGCCCGCGCGTCAAGGTCCGGCATGCCGACAGAGGCCAGAATCTCTCGCACCCGAGATCTGCGCGCACGCGGAGA
>NZ_JBACFR010000133.1:0-2765 GCF_056262345.1 Homoserinimonas sp. | reverse complement strand
GCCGACAATGCTCGAACTGGCGGTGATGCTTGCGACCATTACCGGGATGATCAAAAAGAACGGTGCCATGAAATAGACGATCACGGCATAGACCACGGTCTGCTCAAGGGAATACCCCGCAGGCACCACTCCGGGGGGAAGAGTTTCAAGGAACGTGCCGAAACCGGTGATCGATGAGGCGACTGCGGGGTTGTTGCCGAGAAGAATCACGAAAGCGGGGATGAATATGGCGAACAGAAGCGGAATGATCACGAGCGGAGCCATGATGTGCTTGCTGCGCGTGAGTTCGTTCCAGTCTTTTCTCACGAGTGCCCCTACCCTGCGGCGATCGATCATGTCAGGGCCCCCTGGGCGATCGTCGCGAAATAGAGGTCCTGGATGGTCGGCTGTTCGGGGACCACAGCGGTAATCGGCACGCCCCGACCCGCGAGCTCAGAAACCACCGTGGCAACGCTGTGGCCCTCGGCGATCGAGAAGTGAATCCGCCCCGCAGGGTCGGTCTCCACGAGGCCGTCGACAACCGCATCGATCATCTGGCGGGCCGCATCCGGATTTCCTTGAATCTCGATCTCATAGCGAGTCCGCGGCCATCGCTCCCGCAGCAATTGCGAAACCTCGCCGCAGGCAGCGAGCCGTCCCCCGACGAGAACCCCGATGTCGTCGCACAGCGACTCAAGACCGTGCAACTGATGGGTGCACATGACCACTGTGGTGTGCGCGTGCCGGATCATCCCCTTGAGAAGAGCGATCAGGTCTTCGGATGCTTCAGGGTCGAGCCCGGCCGTTGGCTCGTCGAGAAAGAGCAGCTCTGGTTCGTGCAGAATCGCGCGCCCCACGGAGAGCTTCTGTCGCATGCCCTTGCTGAGTTCGCCGACGGGGGAGTCGATTCTGCCCGCCAGGCCCAGCCCATCGAGCACCTCTCCGGTTCGTCGAGCGATTCTGACGGCAGAAAGCCCGTAAAGCTCGCCCCAGTATCGGAGGTTGTCCCGAACGCTGAGGGAGAGATAAAGCTCAGTGTCGGTCTGCACGCCGATGCGGGAACGGAGACGGTCTGCTGTCGCCGGGGTGAGTCGCTCGCCCAACAGGGTCACCTCACCGCGCGTCGCGGCGAGCAGGCCGGTCAGGAGCCTCACGGTAGTGGTCTTGCCCGCTCCGTTGGGGCCCAAGAGACCAAAGGCGCGTCCCGTACCGATGCTCAGAGTGAGAGCCGAAACAGCCTCGCGTTCGCCGAATCGTTTGGTCAGCCCAGACGCGGAGAGCGCGATCGCGGACTCGGGGGCAGATCCGACCATCGGGGGTCCCTTCTCTGCACCGATCGCGCGGTGGCCTCATCATGCCCCCACCACCGTGCGCCGTCGAGGGGTGATTTTTGTTCCGCTGCACGGCATCGGGCGTGATGTCGCAACCCGGGTCTAGCCTGTGATCGTGACGCAACTCGGCCAGCATCCAGATCCAACGCATGTGATCGCCCACATCAGTGACACCCATTTTCTTGCCGGCGATCGCAAACTCCACGGCGCAGTCGACACCGTGCGCAATCTCGAGCGCGCGCTTGCGCAGTTGGAGCGATCGGAGATTCACCCCCAAGCCCTCGTCTTCACGGGCGATCTCGCCGATCTGGGCGAGCCGGATGCCTACGCGCGGTTGCGGGCGATGGTGGAGCCCGTCGCCGAGCGGATGGGCGCCCAGGTCGTGTGGGTCATGGGCAACCACGACGAGCGCCTTCAGTTCTCGAGCGAGTTGTTCGGCGAGGAGAGCGCTTCTCCGCACGACCGCGTCTACGATCTCGACGGTCTGCGCATCATCTCTCTCGACTCGACGGTGCCGGGGTATCACCACGGAGACCTCAGCGATGAGCAACTCGCCTGGCTCGCCGATGTGCTGGCGACGCCCGCCGTTCACGGCACGCTCATTGCCATGCACCATCCGCCGATTCCGAGTCCGCTGCTGTGGGTGATGCAGATGCTTGAGCTGCAGAGGCAGGAGAGGTTCGCGCAGGTGATCGCTGGCACCGATGTGCGAGCCATTCTGGCGGGCCACCTTCACTATTCGACGCACAGCACGTGCGCCGGCATCCCCGTCTCCGTCGCCGCGGCCACGTGTTACACCCTCGATCTATCTGCGGCGGGAAGGCTGCTCTCGGGCGTCGATTCCGGTCAGTCGATGACGATTGTGCACGCGTATCCGGACCGCATCGTTCATTCCGTTGTTCCCATAGGGGAGACAGCGGAGGTCTCTGGCGTGGGCATCGAGCACCGCGCAACCATCCAGGCAATGACCCCGGAGCAGCGCATCGATATGTTCTCGCGCAAGGATTCTGCCTTCAACGTGGGTTCGCGCGCAGACTAGTGGAGCCGCTCACGCAGTCGCCATCCGGCTCGGTTAACTCCGTGTCCGCTGCCTCGTCAATGCCTATTGCCGACGCCGTTGAAGGCTATTTGGCGCATCTTTCACGAGAGCGGGGGTACAGCGTCAACACCGTGCGAGCGTATCGGGCGGACCTCGCGAACCTCACCGACTTTCTTTCCGCCGCGGACGTGTCAGCCGCGAACGGGATTTCACTGGAGCTGTTGCGAGACTGGCTGTGGCACCAGTCGCAGCGCGGCCTCTCTAAATCCACTCTCGCTCGCCGAGCAGCATCCGCTCGGGGACTGAGTGCGTGGCTATCTCGAAACGATGGGCACATTACCGATGCTGCGGCTCGTCTCCGAGCGCCGCGGGGTGAGCGACATTTGCCGCGAGTGCTCACCGGCTCCCAGATCGAC
>NZ_JBACFR010000132.1:0-16000 GCF_056262345.1 Homoserinimonas sp. | reverse complement strand
AGCAGATGCGCATCCTCGCCAAGCTCAACGAGGCTGAGGCATTCGAGACGTTCCTGCAGACCAAATATGTCGGCCAGAAGCGCCTCAGCCTTGAGGGTGGCGAATCCGTCATCGCCCTTCTGGATGCTGTTCTGCAGCGTGCGGCAGAAGAGGGCCTCGAAGAGGTTGCCATCGGCATGGCCCACCGCGGCCGCCTCAATGTTCTTACGAACATCGCAGGCAAGACGTATGGCCAGGTGTTCCGTGAATTCGAGGGAACCCAGGATCCCCGCACGGTTCAGGGCTCGGGAGATGTGAAGTACCACCTCGGCACCGAGGGCACCTTCACCGCCCTCGGCGGCGAGCAGATCCCCGTATACCTCGCGGCGAACCCGTCGCACCTTGAGGCTGTCGACGGCGTGCTCGAGGGCATCGTTCGCGCGAAGCAGGATCGCAAGCCGATCGGCACGTTCCAGGTTGTGCCGATCATGATGCACGGTGACGCGGCCATGGCTGGCCAGGGCATCGTGGTCGAGGTGTTGCAGATGTCGCAGCTTCGCGGCTACCGCACGGGCGGCACCATCCACGTGGTTGTGAACAACCAGGTCGGTTTCACGACGCCTCCCGGCGAGGGCCGCACGTCGGTCTACTCGACGGATGTCGCCAAGACCATCCAGGCTCCGATCTTCCATGTCAATGGAGACGACCCCGAGGCCGTTGTACGCGTGGCCCAGCTGGCGCTTGAGTTCCGTCAGAAGTTCCACAAGGACGTCGTTGTCGACCTCGTCTGCTACCGCCGCCGTGGCCACAACGAGGGCGACGACCCCTCGATGACTCAGCCGCTCATGTACAACCTCATCGAGGCTAAGCGCAGCGTTCGCACGCTGTATGGCGAGGCTCTCGTCGGTCGTGGCGACATCACCGAAGAGGAGTATGCGGCGGCCCAGGCCGACTTCCAGGATCGACTCGAGCGCGCATTCGCCGAAACGCATGCGGCGCAGACGCATTCGATCCCTGTCGTTACCCAGGATGCCGGGGCGATGACCGACCTCGAGCGGCCAGAATCCCAGCAGGACGACAGCGCTGGCGAGCCCGAGACCACGGCCGTCGCCGAGTCCGTGATCACCGCGATCGGGGATGCTCACGGCAACCCGCCCGCCGGCTTCACGGTGCACCCCAAGCTTCAGGCACTGCTCAAGAAGCGCGTCGACATGAGCCGCAACGGCCTGGTCGACTGGGGATTCGGTGAGCTGCTCGCCCTCGGTTCGCTGCTTATGGAGGGCACACCCGTCCGGTTCGCCGGCCAGGATGCTCGCCGCGGCACGTTCGTTCAACGCCACGCTGTGCTCCACGACCGTCAGAACGGCCAGGAATGGCTGCCGCTGCTCAACCTCAGCGACAACCAGGCCCGTTTCTGGATCTATGACTCGCTGCTGAGCGAGTACGCGACGATGGGCTTCGAATACGGGTACTCCGTGGAGCGTGCCGATGCCCTCGTGCTGTGGGAGGCACAGTTCGGCGACTTCGCTAACGGCGCTCAGACCGTGATCGACGAGTTCATCTCGTCGGCCGAGCAAAAGTGGGGCCAGCGTTCAAGCGTTGTTCTTCTGCTGCCGCACGGGTACGAAGGCCAGGGTCCCGACCACTCGTCGGCCCGCATCGAGCGTTTCTTGCAGCTGTGTGCTGAGAACAACATGACGGTGGCCAGGCCATCGACGCCAGCGTCGTACTTCCACCTGCTGCGCCGCCAGGCATACGCCCGTCCGCGTCGCCCTCTCGTGGTGTTCACCCCGAAGGCGATGCTTCGCCTGCGCGGGGCCACGAGCGACATCGCGGACTTCACGAACGGCAAGTTCGAGCCGGTCATTGATGACGCCACCGTTGTCGATAAGGGCGCGATCAAGCGCGTCGTTCTCCACGCCGGCAAGCTGCACTACGACCTGCGGAACGAGCTCGACAAGCGCGGCCAGACCGATGTGGCGCTCGTCCGGGTGGAGCAGTACTACCCGCTCCCCCTCCGCGAGCTTTCGGCTGTGCTCTCGCAGTACCCGAATGCCGATCTGCTGTGGGCTCAGGAAGAGCCTGAGAACCAGGGAGCCTGGCCGTTCATCTGCATGGAACTGCTGCGCAACCTGCCCAACCGCGAGCTCAAGGTTTCGTCGCGTCCTGCATCCGCCTCACCGGCGACGGGCTCGACTAAGCGCAGCGCGCAGGAGCAGGCTCAGCTCATCGAGAAGGCTCTGGACGTCTAGAACCAGATCAACGAAACAGGGGCGGGCATCCGATTGGATGCCCGCCCCTGTTTCGTTCAGAAGACGGTGTCGTTCAGCAAGCTCTCGCGGCGGTGCCTCGCACCTGCCGCGATGGCGTGCCTAGTGGCTGGACTGGATCTCGCGAATGCTCAACAGGACCTGTGCGCGCAGATCTTCTGGCGCGGTCTCTCGACAGGCTCGCTGCACTGCGATCGTCAACACCTCACCGATGTGCGCTTCGTTGGCGCAGTCGGGGCAATTGGCAATGTGGTCGCAGATGTCGGCTGCGTCGTCGGCCTTGAGCTCGTTGTGGAGGTACTCCTCGAGTTCTGCCTTTGCTTTCTCACATCCGCAGTCGGTCATTTCGTGCTCCTGGTGGTGGCGGAATCAATTCCGCGGTCGGTCGCGTAGTCCGCGAGTAGCCCCCGAAGAAGGCGGCGTCCGCGGTGGAGTCGGCTCATCACTGTGCCGACGGGTGTCTTCATGATGTCGGCGATCTCTTGGTAGGCAAAGCCCTCGACGTCGGCGAGATACACCGCAAGCCTGAAATCTTCGGGGATTGCCTGAAGGGCATCCTTCACTGCACTATCGGGCAGGTGATCGATCGCCTCAGCCTCCGCGGAGCGCGACGACATCGACGTCGTCGATTCGGCTCCCCCGAGCTGCCAGTCCTCGAGATCATCAATCGTGCCCTGGTAGGGCTCTCGTTGCTTCTTGCGATAGGTGTTGATGTAAGTGTTCGTGAGAATGCGGTACAGCCACGCCTTGAGATTGGACCCTTGCTCGAAGCGCGCGAAGGCGGCAAACGCCTTGACGAATGTCTCCTGCACGAGGTCCGCGGCGTCCGAGGGGTTGCGCGTCATCCGCATCGCCGCTGCATAAAGCTGGTCCATGAACGGCATGGCCTGTTCTTCGAACAGATCCCGAAGTTCTGTAGAGGTCAGGCTCGGCTCGGAGGCATCATCGAGGACACCGTCTTCTGCAGGCGAACCAAAGAGGTCAGTGTCGTCGTGGGGGGTGCCCGGAGTTGCGTCAGCCATCATCGACAAGCTTAGTTCTCGCATGCCTGAGGACGGGGCGAGCGTTCGCTCAACGATAAGGGTCACGCCGTCTCCTGCCTCCTGATGGCAACTGCCGATACTCTTATGAACAATGCTGATCTCCAAATATTCCAACCCCGACTTTGACCCGTACCAGGGCGAATCCCTCGTCGAGCCCGAAACGGGCCGGTGGGTCGCTCCCACCGCGAATGGGCCGCTCTCGGCTCGGCTGTCGCTGCCGGGGTCAAAATCGCTGACCAACCGCGAGCTTGTTCTCGCGGCCCTGGCCGACGGACCCTCCACACTGCGGAGCCCCCTGCACTCCCGCGACAGCAACCTCATGGTCGAGGCGCTGCGCTCTCTCGGGGTATCCATCGAGGAGACGGGCGACGGCCCGTTCGGCCCTGATCTGCTCATCACACCGGGCGAGCTGACCGGGAGCACCTCGATCGACTGCGGGCTCGCGGGCACTGTCATGCGTTTTCTCCCGCCGGTGGCCGCTCTCGCGGTCGGCCCCGTCGCCTTCGACGGCGACGCCTCAGCTCGCCGCCGGCCCATGCGCACCACCATCGATGCCCTTCGCGCCCTCGGCGTCGACGTGAGCGACGATGGCCGCGGCACACTTCCGTTCAGCCTCTACGCGATGGGGACCGTCGAGGGCGGCGAACTCGAGATCGACGCTTCGGCGTCAAGCCAGTTCGTTTCTGGACTGCTTCTCGCAGCACCACGATTCACGCGTGGACTGCATCTGCGCCATGTCGGCAAGCATCTGCCGAGCATGCCGCACATTGAGATGACAATCGAGACTCTGAGGGCGCGCGGAGTATCCGTGCACTCCCCCTCTGCGGGCGAGTGGATCGTGGCCCCCGGCCCGATCGCCGCACTCGACGTTGACATCGAACCAGACCTCTCCAACGCGGCCCCGTTTCTCGTTGCGGCGCTCGTCGCGGGCGGCACCGTCACGATCGAGGGGTGGCCGGCCGAGACCACTCAGGTCGGGGCCCACCTGGCGCGCATCCTTCCGCTCTTCGGCGCAACGGTAACGACCGTTGACGGAGCGCTCACGGTGGACGGTGGCGCCGGCATCGTCGGCGGGCGTTCCGTGGCCGGAATCGACCTCGATCTGAGCGAGGGCGGCGAACTTGCCCCCGCGATCGTCGCCCTGGCGGCGCTGGCAGATAGTCCGAGCCGAATAACCGGAATCGGGCACCTCCGAGGCCATGAAACCGATCGCCTCGCAGCGCTTGCTGCGGAGATCAACGGTCTCGGCGGCTCTGTCACTGAGCTGGAAGACGGGCTTGAGATCACCCCGCAGACGCTCAGCGGCGGGCCGTGGCGTACCTACGAAGATCACCGGATGGCAACCGCAGGAGCCATCATCGGCCTCGCCGTGGAGGGGGTAGAGATCGACGACATCCGCACGACGAGTAAGACTCTCCCGCAGTTCGCTGACCTGTGGACCGGTCCGCTTCTCGGTCGTGGCGCCCCCACGACACCATCCGGGCTGCTGTAAGCGAATGCGCGGCACAGTGTGAGCTGGATCAACGACACGGACGACGACGACCCGTACGCCGACTACGAGGCCAAATCGAGGCCCAACCCCAAGGGCAACAAGCCTCGCACCAAGACGCGCCCGCAGCATGAGGACGCCGTCATCGCCAGAGTGCTGACCGTCGACCGAGGTAGGTACTCGGTGCTGGTCGACGAGGACGGCCCCAACGAGCATCCCGTTACTGCTGCCAGGGCGCGGGAGCTTCGCCGGCAGTCCATCGTGACGGGCGACCGCGTCGACATCGTCGGCGACACCACTGGAGACGAGGGCTCTCTTGCCCGCATCGTACGAATCCGAGAACGCGATACGGTGCTGCGGCGAAGCGCTGACGACACCGACGAGGTCGAGCGCATCATCGTGGCGAACGCCGACCAAATGCTCATCGTTGTGGCAGCGGCGAACCCGGAGCCGCGCACCAGGCTCGTACATCGTTATCTGGTCGCGGCGTTCGATGCCGGAATCACCCCTATTCTCTGCATCACCAAAACAGACCTGGCCGACCCTGCCGACTTTCTCAAAGACTTCGCAGGGCTCGATCTTGAGATCATCACGAGCAGCAGCGACGACCCACCCATCGCCGAGCTAAACGCGGTGCTGACCGGCCATTCCACCGTGGCCGTCGGCCACTCCGGCGTGGGCAAATCAACGCTCGTCAACGCGCTCGTTCCCGATGCGAATCGGGCAACGGGCCATGTGAACGAGGTGACCGGTCGAGGCCGCCACACCTCGTCGTCAACAATCTCCTACCGGGTCGCCGGTGGCTGGATTATCGATACCCCCGGTGTGCGCTCGTTTGGCCTCGGGCACGTCAACATCGATAACGTGCTCCGCTCCTTTCCCGACCTCGAAGACATTGCGGCGGAATGCCCTCGCGGATGCACGCATCTGCCTGGGTCGATCGATTGCGAGCTCATCGAGCGGGTGGAGGCCGGCGAACTGGGCGACGTGGGCCGGCTGAGGCTCGACTCGTTTCAGCGGATGATGGCTGCCCTGCGCTGACCCGGCCTGCACGGGAGCGCTAGCCTTGACGGGTGACCAGTTCTTCGAGCGCACCCGCCCTGACCCTCGCCGACGATCTCGACCTCGCTCAGAGGCTTGCCGACGCCGCCGATGCCATCTCGTCATCCCGCTTTCGCGCTTCGGACCTCATCGTCACGACGAAGCCGGATATGACGCCGGTGTCCGATGCCGACAAGGCTGTCGAGCAGGCCATTCGTGAGATGCTCGCGGCCGAGCGGCCCGATGACTCGATTCTCGGCGAGGAGTTCGGCACCGAGGGCAACGCCAGCAGACAGTGGATCATCGACCCCATCGACGGCACCTCGAACTATGTGCGCGGAGTGCCCGTGTGGGCCACCCTCATCTCTCTCGCAATCGATGGCGTGCCCGTGCTCGGCGTCGTCAGCAGCCCGGCTCTGGGCAAGCGCTGGTGGGCGGCAGTGGGCGGCGGCGCGTGGGTGAGTGACAACGGTGCAGAACCCCGCGCTCTTCGAGTCTCGCGGGTTGGCACGCTCGCCGATGCTTCGATCAGCTACAACAGCATCCAGCAGTGGGATCAAGCAGGTCGGCTCGATCAGTTGGTCGAGCTTTCACGCCAGGTGTGGCGCACCCGCGCCTATGGCGATATGTGGTCGTACATGATGCTCGCGGAAGGCCTCATCGACCTCGCGGGCGAGTTTGACCTCCAGCCCTATGACATGGCGGCCCTCGTGCCCATTGTGGAGGAGGCTGGCGGCACCTTCAGCTCAGCCGACGGCGAACCGGGACCGTGGCACGGATCTGCCCTTGCCACCAACGGCCTGCTGCATGAGGCGGCGCTGGCGATTATCGCCTCGGCGTAGTCTCCCGCGCGTCGAATACCGCGAAAACGAGCGACACCAGCAAGAGGCCCAGCGCCACAGCGATGCCAATGGCGAACGCGTCCCCATAGACGACCAGTCTGTCTGCAGTGGCACCTTCGCGATACACGGTTGAGTAAAACGTCGAGACGGCGGCGGCGACGCCAATCGCGGTTCCCACGCGCTGACCGACCTGGGCCACAGACCCCGCTACCCCGCCGTGCACGACAGGCACGTCCGTGAGAGTCAGCGTCTGGTTGGGTGAGATCACGAAACCACCACCGGCCCCAGCAACGCCCAAAGCCGCCGCAAGCAACCAGGGAACCGCATCCTGCGGCGCAAGCATCACTATGGGCATGGACAGACCAAAGCCCACGAAAACGAGGATGAGACCGCCGAGCACGAGCTTGCGTCCGTACTGATTGACGAGCTTGCCGCCGTACCACGAGGTAACAGCCGAGACGAGGGCAAACGGAATGGTGACCATTCCCGAATAGACCGCCGCGAGGCCGAGTCCCGTCTGCATGTAGAGCGTTGTGAGCAAGAAGATCGCCGGGGCTGCGGCAAAGTACGAGGTCGCGATGAGAATGCCGTTGCGATAGGAAGCAAGGCGAAACAGCCCGAAATTGACGACCGGAGCCTTGCCCGCCGCGAGAAAGCGTCGCTCCCACACAACGAACGCGATTGCCGCGAGAGCGAAGACGATCAGCCACAGCCAGCGGGCCGGGTCATCGTCTTGGCTGCCCGTCGTGAGCACAAACGGGAGCATGAGGCCGAAAATGGCGACGCCCAGGATGAGAATGCCCACGAGGTCGAGTTCTGTGTGAACCCTTTCGTGCACCTGCCGCCCCGGCAGAAGCCTGACGGCAAAGATCAGCGCAAGCACGCCGAGCGGCACGTTCATCCAGAACAGCAGCCTCCAGCCATCCGGTTCGCCACCGACCCCGATGAGTATGCCTCCGAGGGTGGGGCCGAAGGCCGTGGAAAGGCCGATGATGGCCCCGAATAGCCCGAAGGCTTTGCCGCGATCTTTGCCCTGGAACAGTTGCTGAATGAGCCCCAGCACCTGGGGCATGTGGATTCCGGCGGCGACGCCCTGGAGCATCCGCCCCACAACGAGCACCTCGATCGTGGGCGCGAGAGCACACAGGATGCTGCTGGCGACGAAAGCGCTCAGCCCGATGACAAAGAAAACCTTGCGGGAGTAGATATCTCCCAGTCGACCGGCGGGGACGAGCGCGAGACCGAACGCGAGCGCATACCCGGCGACGATGAGCTGCAGCTCCGTGGGGCCTCCGCCGAGCGAATGCTCGATCGTTGGTAGCCCAACGTTGATCTTGGAGAGATCAAGAATCGTGAGTGCGGCCACCGCGACGCATACCGCGAAGGCCTCCCACCGGGTCTTGTCGTTGGCGGAAGCCGCAGGATTGCTCATCGTTTCAACTCTAGAGGAGCGCATGCTCGCCCCTGAACACGCTCAGCCCCGCCGGGCGCGTCCTTTCCCGGATATAGTTGACTATGGTCATCTAATGGCATATAGTTGACGACTATCAACTTTCTCGACAGGACAACTTTGGCTTCCTCCGCACCATCAGTCGACCAGCAGCGCACGCCGCGCGAGATTCTCATCGCCCTCTCCGGACTCATCATGGGCATGTTCGTCGCGGTCCTCTCCGGCACCGTCGTTTCGACCTCCATGCCGCGCATCATTGCCGACCTCGGCGGCGACCAGGCCGCCTACACGTGGGTGATTACCGCGAGCCTGTTGGCGACAGCCGTCTCAACCCCCATCTGGGGCAAGCTCAGCGACCTCCTCGATCGCAAGATGCTGCTGCAAATCTCCCTCATCCTCTTTGTCATCGGCACGGTCGCGGCGGGCTTCGCCCAGAGCACACCCATGCTCATTGGCCTGCGCGTCGTTCAAGGACTCGGCGCTGGCGGGCTCATGTCACTGGTCTTCGTGGCCGTCGCGCTCATCATCAGCCCGCGCGAACGCGGAAAGTACATGGGGCTGGTCGGCGGCATCATGGCGGTCGCCACAATCGGTGGCCCGCTGCTCGGCGGAATCATCACCGACTCACTGGGATGGCGCGCCAACTTCTTCATCGGCGTTCCCTTTGCCGTCGCCGCCATCATCATCATCCACAAGACACTGCACCTGCCCCCGACCACCCGCACCAAGGTGAGCATCGACTACCTCGGGGCCGTGCTTCTCACGGTGGGCGTCTCACTGCTGCTCATCTGGGTCTCGATGGGCGGTGCTCAGTTCGAGTGGAGCTCGCTCGAAAGCTTCCTCCTCATCGGCGGTGCGTCAGCGGCGCTGATCGCCTTCATGGTCACGGAGTTCCTGGTCTCCGAGCCCATCGTTCCCATGGCCCTCTTCAAGAACCGCACCTTCACCCTTGCGGTCGTCGCGTCGATCGCCGTCGGCGTCGCCATGTTTGCCACCAGCGTGTTCCTCGCGCAGTACTTTCAGCTCGCCCGCGGCGCTAACCCCACCCAGTCCGGCCTCATGACCATCCCCATGGTCGTCGGCCAGATGGTTGCCTCAATCGCGATTGGCCAGCTGATCAGTCGCTTCGGAAAGTGGAAGAGCTGGGTCGTCACTGGCTCGGTTCTCGTGCTTATCGGCGTCTCGCTCATGGCGACCCTTCGCTACGACACCGACTTCGTTCTGGTCTCCCTCTATATGGTCACCCTCGGCGCGGGCCTCGGCATGGTCATGCAGAACCTCACCCTCGCCGTGCAGAACGACACCCCCGTCGAGCAGCTCGGCGCCGCGAGCTCGAACGTCAACTTCTTTAGGTCCGTGGCCGGCACCATCGGCGTCACGGTGATGAGCAGCATCCTGGCAAGCCAAGTCACCTCACGGATCTCGGGATCGCTGGCAACGTTCAAGCCCAGCTCGGAGGCAGAGATCGATGCCCTCACGGGCCTGGCGACAGGCAACTTGCCCAACGTGGCGGAGCTGCCGCACCGCATTCGATTGATCGTCGAGGCAGCGTACGGCAGCGGAATCGCCGATGCGTTTCTCATTGCCGTGCCGCTGGCATTCATCGGGCTTATCGCCGTGATCTTCTTGCCCAACAAGGCGCTCTCCACCGCCGTTGCCGGCCAGACCCTGGCAGAAACAGCTGAAGAGTCGGCAATCGACCTTGCCGAGGCTGAGATCGGCGCTGCGACCACAGGATCGATAACCGTCATGACCACACGCGAGCAGGCGGTCGATCGCGATGACCGATAGCGTGACCACCATGACCGATGGCAGCCCCACCACGACACAGGAGGAGAGCGATCGGGAGGCCGGCATCGCCGAGGTAGAGGAATACCTCGGCGCACTGTTTCACCGCGTTCGACAGACCTGGAAGGAGGCGGCGGCCAGCATCCATCCCGAGCTCCAACCAGTGGGCTACCGCATCCTCGGCGCCGTCGTTCGCCTGCGCGAGACGACCGCCTATGCCCTGGCAGACCTCCTCGACACGGATAAGAGCGTGGTGAGCCGCCAGATACGGATGCTCGAAGAGGCGCAGCTGGTCACCAGCCGCGCCGACGAGAAGGACGGCCGGGTGCGCATTCTCTCGCCCACTCCCGAGGCGGTCGAGCGGGTTTCTGCGGCGAAAGCGCGGCAGCAGAGCAAACTGCGGGACGTGCTCCGAACCCAGCCCGAGGCCGATGTGCGCGCCTTCGCCGGGATGCTGCGCCTGCTGAGCGAGTCCTAGCACTCCGGCGGAGCCGAGGCTCCGAACGGTGCCCCGAGCGGCCTGTAAATTAGTGCAGTCGTGTAACATTGCAGATTGTGCAAATAGATTCCGACACCGCTCCCTCGCAATTCGGCGAGCGTAAGGGCAGTCTCCTCCTCGTCTTCATCGGCCTCATGGTCGCCATGCTTCTGTCGTCCCTGAGCCAGACCGTTCTGAGCTCGGCGATGCCCACAATGGTGGGTGAACTCGACGGCGTCGATCACATGCTGTGGGTCATGACGGCGTTCATGCTCTCCTCCACGATCGTCATGCCCATCTATGGCAAGCTCGGCGACCTCATGGGGCGCAAGAGCCTCATGATCGCGGCGATCCTGCTCTTTATGGCGGGGTCGCTCATCGGCGCCCTCTCCGTCGATATGAATATGCTCATCGGCGCTCGGGTCGTGCAGGGGCTCGGTGGCGGCGGGCTCATGATCCTGTCCCAGGCGATCATTGCCGACGTCGTGCCCGCCCGCGAGCGCGGCAAGTACATGGGCGTGATGGGCGCCGTCTTCGCCGTATCCTCCGTGGCCGGGCCGCTCCTCGGTGGCTGGTTCACCGAGGGAATCGGATGGCGCTGGACGTTCTGGATCAACATGCCGCTGGGACTTCTCGCCCTCGCCGCCGCCGTCTTTCTGCTGCACCTGCCCAAGCGCGCCACAACATCCAAGCCCAAGATCGACGGGTGGGGCATGGCCTTCCTCGCCCTCACGACCACCTGCATCGTGCTGGTCGCCTCGTGGGGTGGCAAAGACTACGCATGGGATTCTCTTACGATCATCGGCCTGATCGCGGGAGCCGTCATCGCCGCCGTGGTCTTTGTGCTGATCGAGCGCACGACGGCGGAGCCGATCATGCCCCTTCACCTGTTCCGCGAAGCGAACTTTAACCTCACGACCATCGCCGGACTGCTCACGAGCATCGGCATGTTCGGTGTCATCGGATATCTGCCCACCTACCTGCAGATGGCCTATGGTTCAACCGCCATGGAGGCTGGCCTGCTAATGATTCCCATGATGCTTGCCCTGCTGCTCACCTCAATCGTCTCGGGCGCGCTTGTCAGCAAGTACGGTCGTTACAAGGTGATCCCCATTGTCGGCACCTTCATCGCCGCTGGCGGCCTTGCTCTGCTCGGCACGATCACGCCAGAGACTCCCGTATGGCTCTTCTGCATCTTCGTGGCAGTGATGGGAGTCGGCCTCGGCGCGAGCATGCAGATTCTGGTGCTCATCGTTCAGAACACCTTCCCGAACCGTGAGGTCGGCACTGCAACGGCGGCCAACAACTACTTCCGCCAGATCGGCGCATCACTCGGCGCTGCCGTGATCGGCAGCCTCTTCACGAGCCGACTCGTCACGGAGCTTAGTGACCGGCTTCCTTCCGGCGGCGGAGCGGGTTCCACCAACTCCCTCACGCCCGATATGGTGCACCACTTGCCGGAGGCGGTGCAGGATGTCATCGCGCTCGCCTACAGCAGCGCCCTCACTCCCCTGTTCTTTGCCATGGTGCCGGCCATGGTTCTCGCCGCCGTGCTGCTGTTCTTCGTTAAAGAAAAGCCGCTCGCCACGACGATTGAGCGGGATGTTATGCCCGAGGCCATCGCCGAGGGACAGCTTCTGATCACATCGGACGAGCCGTCGGCGTATGAGACCGACGCCGCCGCTGACGCGGCTCCCCACCGCTAGCGCGCGAAACCCCGAGCGCTCCGACGCGAGAGAATGACGCTATGGCGGAGTTCACAGTGCGCGGAGGGCTCGGCGCTCGAGTCGACCACGAGATCGAAATCACGCGCTCCCGTTTTCTCTGCCGCATCGTGCGGGTTGACACCGAAACGGCGGCGAG
The DNA here is from genome assembly GCF_056262345.1 of Homoserinimonas sp. Taxonomy (NCBI): domain Bacteria; kingdom Bacillati; phylum Actinomycetota; class Actinomycetes; order Micrococcales; family Microbacteriaceae; genus Homoserinimonas; species Homoserinimonas sp. The sequence goes on along the minus strand of NZ_JBACFR010000132.1, from coordinate 3,757 downwards.
AGCTGTGATCGAGGATGCTCGGCGCGAGCACTGGGGCGCGCGCCATCACTGCTCGGCATTCATCCTGGGTTCCGCATCGCTGCCGTCGCAGATTCGCCGGTCGAACGACGACGGCGAGCCCTCGGGAACCGCCGGCGCACCCATGCTCGAGGCCCTGGCCGGCCGTTCACTCATCGACTGTGTCTCCGTTGTCACGCGCTACTTCGGAGGGGTGCTCCTCGGAGCCGGCGGCCTCACCCGCGCATACTCAGACGCTGTGCTCTCCACGATCGAGATCGCCAAGGCCGAGGGCAGGCTCGTAGCCCGAGAACGCCGTGAGCTCTTTGCGTTAGCCCTCTCGCACACCGATGCCGGGCGCATCGAGGCAGAACTTCGCCAGAGAGGTGTCACGGTGCTGGGCACCGACTATGGCACGCAGGCCGTTCTTCGCGTGGCGGGAGAGCGTGCACAGCTTGACCCGATCGTGGCCTCCGCAACCTCCGGCGCACGCCAGCTCGAGCCACTCGGCCACGAATGGATCGACGTCGACTGGGGCGACGCCGCGCAGCGCTAGGCCGAACAGCGCTAGGCCGGGCTCGGTGCCGACTCCTCACCACCACGGGATGAGACTGCCGACAACGCCCTGGCCACAGCATCGACCGTGGCCACAACATCGTCGGGACCCGTGCGCCACGAACTCACGGAGAATCGGATCACGACCCTCTCGCGCCATGCGCTGAGCGACGGCATGATCACGCCCTCCTCGATGATGGCGGCGAAGACGGCCCGAGTTTGGGCATCGCTCGCGCAGGCGCACGTCACCTGGCTATAGACGACATCGTTGAGCACGGTGACCCCGGCAAGCTCCCCGAGCCCCTGAGCAATCGCCTGGGCCGCTGCTACGAGTCCCTCAACCAGCTCGGCCACGCCGTCCCGGCCCAGGGAGGCCAGCGCCGCCCACACCGGGACGCCCCGCGCCCGGCGAGAGAGTTCTGGCACAAGCTCGTAGGGGTCGACCGTCGACGCCGTGAGCAGATAGCTGGCATGAATTCCCATCGAGGCCCTCATCCTGGCGGCATCACTCACCACGGCGATGCCGCAGTCGTAGGGGGTGTTCAGGGTCTTATGAGCATCCGTCGCCCATGAGTCGGCGCGTCCGAGCCCCGCCGTCAGATGAGCGAGAGTCGGGGTGGCCGCCGCCCACAACCCGAAGGCTCCATCAACGTGAACCCAAGCGCCCGCCCGGTGTGCCACCTCAACGAGCGACTCGAATGGGTCAAACGCGCCGGAATGGATGTTGCCGGCCTGCAGGCACACCACCGTCGGCATGTCCGGCGCCGTCGCGATGGCTCTCTCCAACTCGCTCGGCAGCATTCTGCCCTGCTCGTCGGCCCCGATGCGGTCGGGAACGCCGAGGCCGAGGTATCGAAGCGCTAGTTCCACCGAGCCGTGTGATTCCTCGCCCACAAGCACGCGGACGCCGGGAGACCCGACAAGACCACGCTGGGCGACATCCCAACCGCGCTCTGCGAGCACAGCATCCCGAGCAGCCGCAAGACACGTGAAATTGGCCAACGTGGCGCCGGTGACGAATCCCACACCGGAGTCAGACGGCAGAGAGAGCAGATCCAGAATCCATGTAGCGGCGATCTCCTCCGCCGCGACAACTCCCGGAGTTGAATCTCGCATTCCGGCATTTTGATCCCACACCGAAACAAGCCAGTCCGCGGCTAGGGCTGCGGGCAGCGTTCCGCCCATCACCCAACCGTAGAAGCGCCCGGATCCGCTCGCCATGAGGCCCGGCTCGACGGCCGCCACGAGCCGGTCGACGACCTCGGACGTGAGAGCGCCGTGTTCGGCGAGCTGCCTGCCCAAGCGGTCCGCCGCATCGTCGGCGCTTCCCCTGGCGGGCACCGCACGGTCCGGATAGACCGTGAGCCATCGCCGGGCATGTCCAAGAACAGCCTCAAGGGCACCATCTGCGGGTTCCTGCCGCGCATTCACACCGCAATGCTCATCCCCCGGGCGCCCATCCGCAAGGGGCTCACCTGCGCCTAGCGGTGGCGGTCTCCGAGTTGCAGCGGTCAGCTAGTGGCGGCGGTCGGCCTCAACCTCGTCCACTGTTTCGGCCGACTCCGCAACCGGCAATGCGACCGAGGCCTCGGCGATGGCTCGGCGGCCTGCTGGAACTGTCACGGCCACGATGACGACAACGAGCATCAGTGACCCTGCCACGACAAGAAGAGATTGGACGCTGACCACATCGGCGAGCGGCCCGAACACGCCCATGCCGATGGGCATTGCCACGGCCATCACGATTCCCACAAAGCCGAACACGCGCCCCTGCTTCTCGGGTTCGACCTTCTCTTGCAGCAACGTCATCGCCGGGGTCGAGAAGTACGGCACAGCGAGACCAAATATGAACATGAGGGCGAAGAAGACGTAGAGGTTGGTCGTGAGCCCCATGACCAAAGTGATGAGGGCGAAGGCCACCGAGGTGAAGATGATCATTCCCACACGGTTCTTGGTGCCAGCCCAGATCGCAATGAGGATGCCAGCGAGCAGCATTCCCACGCTGAACGAGAGCTCGAGCACCGTGAGCTTCCACACCTCTTCGCCGAACGTTCGAGCCACCATAAGCGGCGTGAGATACGAGGGCGCCGCTGCGAGCAGAAAAACAACGCCAAACAGCAGCAAGAGCCAGCGGACGAAGGTGTGGTTGGCCACGTAACGCACGCCTTCAACGAGGTCAACGAAGTAGGGCACGTGCTCGTCGGACGCGCGGCGGATGGTGGCCACCGGCACCAGAATGAGCATGCCGATTCCGATCACCGCCGTAACGACATCAACGAAGAAAATCGATACCAGCGATGCCGTCGCATAGAGCACACCGGCAACCGCCGGAGCAAGAAGCGCCATCGCCGATTGGATGGCGCCGTTGATTCCGTTGACCCGCATGAGCTGGTCTTGCGGTGTGATCTGCGGAATGAGTGCCGATACTGCGGGCATCTGGATTCCGGCCCCCGTCGACCTAATCGCCAGGGTCAGAAAGATCAGCCACAGGTCGTAGATGCCGAACATCATGAGCAGCGCTAGAGCCAGCGTGGTCAGCGCAATTGTGGCGTCCGCCAGAATGATGAGCACCTTGCGGTTCACCCGGTCGGCCCACACTCCGCCGAAGATGGACATGATCGCCTGAGGCAAAAACCCGAACACCGCCGCAAGCGCCATGACGACACCCGACTTCGTTTCGAGCGTCAGGTGCCACATCACCGCATACTGCACGAGCATCGAGCCAAAAAGGGACACCGTTTGGCCCGAGAGAAAGAGGGCAACGTTTCGGCGCCAGGTTCGGTCGGTCATGACACCCATTCTTCCCAGCCCCGCCGACATCGCCACGGCTTTCTCCGGCACGGTAAGCATCCGCGCAAGGGACGACTCTGACAACAAAACAACAACGCGCGACAGCACCCATGGTGGAGATGCGGGGAATTGAACCCCGGTCCACTGCTGTGGTCATGTGCCTTCTACGGGTGTATCCAGCGAAAGCGTTCTACTCGGCTCCGGAATTTGCCACTGGCGGCTAAACCGACGAGCCCAGCCAGAGTGCAAGTCCCCCGTAGCCCTCAGGCGTAACTACGGAGCAATCTCTCTAGATGACGTCAGGATCCGGGTAGAGAGCATCCCCGGGCTGACGGACTTTTTAGTGCGCTCGCTTAGGCAGCGAGGGCGAAGTCAGTGCGTGATTTATTGGCACTTATAGTTTGCAGACATCGTT
>NZ_JBACFR010000131.1:0-1573 GCF_056262345.1 Homoserinimonas sp. | reverse complement strand
CCGGGATGACCTGACCGGCGTCTCCAATCGCACGGCCTTCCTCGAGAAGTTTGAGCGTCAGCTGGCCGGTTCCGAGGGCAGGGGCCGGCTTCTCTCCCTTCACTGGCTGGACCTTGATCGCTTCAAGGAGGTCAATGACTCGCTGGGGCATCTCGCCGGGAACGCCTTGCTCGTCGAGGTGGCTTCGCGGCTCATGGCCGAGTTCGGCGCCGAGGGCATCGTCGCGCGTCTGGGCGGCGATGAGTTCGCCATCGTCCGGGCGGTGGATGTAGAGGCGGACGCTGAGCCGATTGCGCAACGGATTTTGAGCCTCGTCGCACAACCCGTTGAGTTTCGGGGACGACGGCTCCACGTCAGCGCCTCGGTCGGGGTGGCGGTCTCGCCTCCGGGGGAAGCCGATGCGGACACGCTCTTGAAGAACGCCGACCTCGCCCTCTATCGCGCGAAGGAAGACGGCCGGAATACCTACCGCGTTTATGCACCCGAGATGGATGAGAAGCTCGAGCGCCAGCGCCAGGTGGGTGCAGAGCTGCACGGTGCCCTGGCGCGGCGGGAGTTCAGCCTTCACTTTCAACCGATTTTCGATCTCGAGACGGACGAGATCATGTCCTGTGAAGCCCTGCTTCGCTGGGAGAACAGGCGGCTTGGGACTGTATCCCCCGCGGAGTTCATCCACATCGCGGAAGAAAGCGGGCTGATCGTAGAGATCGGCGGCTGGGTGCTGCGAGAGGCATGTCGGATAGCCAGCGACTGGCCACCGCACGTTCGGGTGGCCGTCAACCTCTCACCGATCCAGCTGCAATCCGCCAATTTGCTGGCGGTCATCATGACCGCCCTTAGCGAGAGCGGCCTCCCTGCGGAGCGACTCGAGCTGGAGGTGACGGAGTCCGTGCTGCTGCATGATATCGAAGCGTCGCTGGCGGTCTTGAATGCCATCAACCGCATGAACGTGGCGACCACTCTGGACGATTTCGGCACCGGCTATTCGTCCTTAAGCTACCTCACCAAATTCCCGTTCCAGAAGCTCAAGATCGATCGTTCCTTCATCGTCGATCTTGATGAGCATCCTGCCCACGCCGCCATCGTGCAGACGGTCGTCGAGCTGGCGACCACGCTTGGAATGCATACGGTTGCGGAAGGCATCGAGACTCCGGAGCAGCTCGAGCAGCTGCGCCGCACGCGGTGCACGGCGGGGCAAGGCTTCCTGCTCGGACGGCCGATGCCGGCAAGCGTGGTGGCTACCATGCTTGCCGGCAATGCGGCGCGGCAACGGGCTTAGGTGCCGGCGGGCTGATGCCGGGTCTGAGCCTTCTCCAGCAGGCGGGTTTGAGCCGCGACCAATCGCCGCATCAGCTTCAGATCCGCGTCACTGAGGCGCAACGCCGCGTCGGCCCAGAGGTCCACCACGGCCTCCAGTTCCGCTAGCGTCAGCGGGTTCACGGCTCGAGACGCCTCATAGATGGCGCAGTGCCCGCTATGGCGCCGGCGGTTCTGCCGGATGTAATCCTCAACCACCTTTCGCCCCTCGCCAGGCTCCGCCAAGGCGTGGACGATGCCAAGATCGTACATCTCC
>NZ_JBACFR010000130.1:0-5099 GCF_056262345.1 Homoserinimonas sp. | reverse complement strand
GTGGGCATCGGCATCGCCAGCAACAGCTTCTCGGTCGAGCAGGCCACTGCCCTCGCGGACCTGCAGGCTGCTCCCGATGCCCAGCAGGCGCAGACGGTGCTTGACGACGGCACGAGCGCGACCCTGATCTGGTCGCTTGAGCAGCGTAGGTCGGCCATCATGATCGATGATCTTGACGCCCTGCCCGAGGGGGAGACCTACCAGCTCTGGTACATCGGCGAAGACGGTGTGGTCGCCGACGGCACCTTCGAGGCAGCCTCAGAGGGAACGACGTGGCGGGTGCTTGACGGCCTCATGTCGGAGGGCGACGCGGTAGGCGTGACAATCGAACCGGAGGGTGGATCGCCCACGCCCTCGGGCGACCCCATCATCGTGCTCGGCAGCGCCTTGCGTTCTTGCAGGACGCGGCGTTAGATCATCCGAATTTGCCGGAGACGTAGTCTTCTGTCGCCTGCACGGACGGGTTGGAGAAGATCTTGTTGGTGTCGTCGTATTCGATGAGCTTGCCCGGTTTGCCGGTGCCCGCGATGTTGAAGAAGGCTGTGCGGTCGGAGACACGGGATGCCTGCTGCATGTTGTGCGTCACGATCACGATTGTGTAGTCGGTCTTGAGCTCCTCGATGAGGTCCTCGATAGCGAGTGTCGAGATGGGGTCGAGCGCGGAGCATGGCTCGTCCATGAGCAGAACGTCGGGAGCGACGGCGATCGCACGGGCGATGCAGAGTCGCTGCTGCTGGCCACCCGAGATGCCCGATCCTGGCTTGTCGAGGCGATCCTTGACCTCGTTCCACAGGTTGGCGCCGCGCAGGGATTTCTCGACAAGGTCGTCAGCATCCGACTTGGCGATGCGACGGTTGTTGAGCTTGACTCCCGCGAGCACGTTTTCGCGAATCGACATGGTGGGGAACGGGTTGGGGCGCTGAAACACCATTCCCACCTGTCGGCGAACGAGCACGGGGTCAACGTCGGGGCCGTAAAGGTTGCTGCCGTCGATGAGTACTTCGCCGTCGACGGATGCTCCGGGGATTACCTCGTGCATGCGATTGAGCGTGCGGAGGAAGGTGGACTTGCCACAGCCGGAGGGGCCGATAAAGGCGGTGACGCTGCGGGGTTCGATGTTGAGGGTGATGCCCTCGACGGCCTTGAACTTGCCGTAGTAGACGTCTAGGTCGCGTACTTCGATGCGTTTTGACACGTTGTTTCCTTAGCTCCTAGCGGCCCGTCTTGGGCGCGAAGTACTTGGCGATGAGCCGCGCGATGAGGTTGAGCAGCATGACGATGAGAATGAGGGTGAGGGCTCCTGCCCAGGCCCGGTCGATGTAGTGCTGTGGCACGCTGCCCTGGCTCACGTACTGGTTGTAAACCAGAACGGGGAGGCTCTGCATTCGGCCTTCGAAGAGGTTGTAGTTGAGGTTGTTGGTGAACCCGGCCGCCACGAGCAGCGGCGCCGTTTCGCCGATGACGCGGGCGATGGCGAGGGTGACACCGGTCATGATTCCCGCGATGGATGTCGGCAGAACCACCTTCATCACGGTGAGCCACTTAGGCACGCCGAGGGCGTAGGAGGCTTCACGCAGCTCATTGGGAACGAGCTTGAGCATGTCCTCACACGAACGAACCACGATGGGGATCATGAGCACGGAGAGGGCGATGGCCCCCGCGATTCCGAGCTTGATGCCGGGCCCAAAGAAGATCGCGAAGACCGAGTAGGCGAAAAGGCCTGCGACGATCGAGGGGATTCCGGTCATCACGTCGACGAAGAACGTGATGGAACGGGCGAGCGGTCCGCGGCCGTATTCGACGAGGTAGATTGCCGCGAGCAATCCGATGGGCACCGAGATGATCGCCGCGGTGAGGGTCATCAGCAGGGTGCCGACGACGGCGTGAACGATTCCGCCGCCTTCGCCCACGATGTTGCGCATCGAGTAGGTGAAGAACTCGATATCGAAGCGGGCTGCACCCTTGGTGATCACGGTGAACAGCAGCGAGATGAGCGGCAGCAGGGCGACGACGAATGCGCTGCCGACGAGGGCGGTGACGAGGCGATCTTTGGCCTTGCGACTGCCTTCGATCAGCAGGGACAGCACGTAGATCGTGATCATGTAGATGATCGCGCTCACGAGAACGACGCCAACGATGTTGAAGTCACCGCCGTCGGCTTGGCCGATGAGCCAAAAGCCAATCGCGACTACGACGATGACTCCGATGAGCACGTACCAGGGGGTGCGCTTGCCGAGCAAGCCCGTTGCGTAGGGGTTGGGCATGCTGGTGGTGGATGCCGTGGTCTGGCTCATCAGTTGGCTCCAGAGAATTCGCTGCGACGGTTGATGATCCAACGGGCGATCATGTTCACGACCAGCGTGATCGCAAAGAGGATGAGGCCAGTGGCGATGAGCAGGTTAATGTTCAGGCCAAATGCTTCGGGGAACCGCAGAGCGATATTTGCGGCGATTGTGCCGGGGTTCGACGGGGTGAGCAGCGCCCAGGTGATGCCTCCGGATGCGGAGAGCACCATGGCTACCGCCATCGTTTCGCCCAGGGCGCGGCCGAGGCCGAGCATGGAGGCAGACACGATGCCGGGGCGTCCGAACGGCAGTACGGCGGTGCGGATCATCTCCCAGCGCGTTGCCCCGAGCGCCAGCGCCGCTTCTTCGTGCAGTACCGGCGTCTGCAGGAACACCTCGCGGGTGAGGGCAGTGATGATCGGCAGCACCATGACGGCGAGCACGATGGCGGCGGTGAGGATGGTGCGCCCTGTGCCCGATGCTGGCGGCGCGAAGAAGGGAATCCAGCCCAGGTTCTCGGTGAGCCAGGTGTAGAGGGGCTGCACGGCCGGGGCGAGCACGTTGGCTCCCCAGAGGCCGAAGACCACGGAGGGCACTGCGGCGAGGAGGTCAATGATGTAGCCGAGCCCTGAGGCGAGCCTGCGGGGCGCGTAGTGCGAGATGAAGAGTGCGATGCCGATGGAGACGGGCACTGCCATGAGCAGCGCCAGGGCGGATGCCCAGAGCGTGCCAAAGACGAGGGGCCAGACATAGGCCCAAAAGTTCTGCCCGCCGAGAATATCGATCTCGTTGGGGTCTGCCGTTATCGCCGGTGTCGCCTCGATGAAGAGGAACGCGGCAACCGCGGCGAGGATCGCCAGAATAAGGGTGCCAGCGGTGAGGGCTGTGCTGGAGAAAATGCGATCCCCGAGGCGTTGCTTTGCCTGGATGCGCTGTGCCGTAGCCGGCCGTGTCATCGCTTCGTATTCCCCTGTGGTTGTGTGGTGGCTTGGTGCTGAAGAGAGGTTGCGAACGCGGTCACAACCCCAAGTCTGCCCGGTGCCTGGACCTCGCACAACACGAGGGGGCACCGGGCAGACTCTAGTTGAATTAGCTGATGGCGTTGACCGCGGCCTGCGCCTTCTCGAACAGGCTCGCCGAGATAGGCGCGATGCCCGCGGACTCGGCCGCAACCTTCTGGCCTTCATCGCTGATCACGTAGTTGAAGTACGCCTTGGTGAGTTCACCGGCGGCAGCATCCTCATATTCTGAGCAGGCGATCAGGTAGCTGACGAGAACGATCGGGTAGACACCCTCAGCGTCGCTCGTGCGGTCGAGTTCGATGGCGAGGTCGGTTGCTGCGCGACCCTCGACGAGTGGTGACGCGTCGACGATTGCCGCTGCGGCTTCGGACGAGTAGTTCACGTAATCGGAGCCGACCTTGACTGCGACAGTGCCGAGGTCTCCTGCGCGCGAGGCGTCGGCGTACCCAATGGTGTTGGTTCCGCCGGTGACAGCGTCAACGACCCCCGAGGTGCCCTGTGCGGCTTCGCCTCCCGGGTAGGCCCAGTCGCCGCTGACTTCGGCGTCCCACACGTCGGGCGCTGCCGCCGAGAGGTACTCGACAAAGTTCTCAGTGGTGCCCGACTCGTCGGAGCGGTGCACCGCGTTGATGGTGGCAGCGGGGAGCTTGGCGTCGGGGTTCTGGGCGACGATCGCCTTGTCGTTCCACTGGGTGATGTCGCCCTTGAAGATCGCCGCGATGGTCGCGGCGTCGAGGTTGAGCGCGTCGACACCCTCAACGTTGAAGATGATGGCGATGGGGGAGATGTAGGCGGGGATCTCAACAATGTCGCTGCCGGGAACGCAGCCGGCGAAGTTGTCCGCGGCCAGCTCTTCGTCCTTGAACGCGCGGTCAGAGCCGGTGAAGGAGTTGGCGCCAGCGATGAAGTTGTCGCGGCCGGTGCCCGATCCGGTGGGGTCGTACTCGACGGTCACGCCGGAGTTGGCGGTCTGGAACGCGGCAACCCAGGCTTCCTGCGCGGTGGCCTGCGACGAAGCGCCGCCGCCGACGAGCGTGCCAGAAAGGCTGCTCTCGGAGGGCTCAGAGGAGGAGGCCTCGTTTGCTGCGCACGAAGACAGGACGACACTTCCAGCGATGGCGATTGCGGCAATGCCGCCCCAGCGCTTGGCGTTACGCGTGATGTTCACGGTTTTCCTTTCAGGAAAGTGATGTTCGTGGGGCCTGGTGCGGGCCCCTCGCGTCAGACGCTACGAACACCGGTTAACGAGACTCCCCCCTGTGGGTAAACGGAAGGTGAACGACCTGCGAACGCGGGGCATCCTGAATTGCTTCGGATGCTGGCTGGCGCGACAAATACGGCCAAGCGAGCCCTGCTGTGAATTGGCTCAGCGCGCGAACGTCACAAAGGGAAGCCGTGCGATTTAGCCGATGAGCGCGGCTGCCGCCGCGGCGCGCTTGTGAAGTTCGGCAGAAATCGGGGCAGACCCCGCCGATTCTGCGGCCCGCTGCTGGCCAGCATCACTCACGATGTACTCGAAGTACCCGCGCACAAGGGTTCCCTCGAGGTCGTTGATGTAGTCCTGGCAGCCGACCACGTAGCTGATGAGAACGATGGGGTAGACACCGGCCGCCGTCGTTGTGCGGTCGATTTCAATCGCTAGGTCGCCCTCGGTGCGACCGGGAGCAATGGGGGATGCATCGACGATCGCGGCGGCAGCCTCGGCGGAGTACGGCACGAACTCGTCTCCCACCTGCACCGAGACGAGGCCGAGGTCGGAGGCGGGTGAGGCATCGATGTAGGCGATCGTGCC
>NZ_JBACFR010000129.1:0-4596 GCF_056262345.1 Homoserinimonas sp. | reverse complement strand
GCAACGATTGCCCGCGCCGCGGTAGCTCACCCTGCGATCGGCCGCGTGAGCTTCTGGGGCGACCGAGACACCGCGGCCCTGCTGCGGTCGTGGAGGCCCGAACGCCCCGCAATCGGCGACAGTGTGGGCATCGCATCCGTGATCGTCACTCCCAGTGCTGACTACCGCCTCGCCGCGGCCGATATCGTGGCCAGCGCATTCGCGCGAGGTGGGCAGCATCCGCACGGCACCCGACTCGTGATTCTGGTGGGGTCGCTACTCGACTCCGCCGAGTTTCGCCGGGAGCTCGCCGACGCCGTCATCACCTCGTTTGCGGGTCGCCCCCACGAGATCTCCACCCGGGTAGGTCCGCTGATCGGTCCCGCTCCCGAGCGGCTGCGCCGGGCGCTGAGCGTGCTCGGTAGCGGAGAGAGCTGGCTCGTGCAGCCAGAGCCTTTGGACGCGGCAGGGCAGCTCTGGCGGCCCGGTGTGCGGGACGGGGTCCCCGCAGAGAACGCCGTCGAACGGGCCGTCGCCGGCCCCGTGATCGCGCTCACCGCAGTGGACACCCTCGAGGCGGCGATCGATCTTCAGAACTCCGCCCATCCGCCCGCCGCCGCCCTCTATTCGCTCACGCTCGACGAGATTGCGCTGTGGCTCGACACCGTGGATTCTGGCAGCGTCCATGTGAACCACGCCACGATCGGGCCGCCGCCTGACACCCTTCCATTCGGCGGATGGCGCGGCACGACCACAGGACCAGACAGGGTGCTTGCCCTCGCCGACTGGGCGCCGGTGTTCGGGGAGCCGCAGCAGTCAGTGCGCCTCGATGGCGTCTCGCCCGAGGTGCGATCTCTCATCGACGCGGCACTGCCGTCGATGTCGTTTGTGGAGTTCGACCTCGTGCGAGCCGGCGCAGAAAGCGATGAGCGGGCCTGGCAGCGCCACTACCGTGACCCCGTTGAACGCGCTGAGTTTCGCACGCTGCGCACGGTGGTTCGTCACCTGCCCGTTGCCACCACCATCCGACTCTCGGAAGGAGCCTCCGCCGCGCAGCTCGTTCGTGTGCTTGCGGCGGCCACCAGGGCGGGTGCCCGAATTGCGATCAGCTCTGCCGAGCCGGTCGCCGCGGGTCTGGTGCAGCTCTTCGGCAGCGCTGCGAGCCCACTGAGGGTGACGACGGTGATCGTGGAGAGCGACGCCCGCTGGTGCGCCAGGCTGCAGGCTGGCGAGGTCACGACGCCGCACATCCGCGTAATCGGCGGGGCCGCCGAGGCGACCGCGATTGCCCTCGTGCACCGCCCAGAAATCGGCGTCTATTCGGCGCCGATCACAACCTCGGGGCGCCTCGAGCTGCTGCCGATGTTGCGCACGCAAACCGTGACCCTCACGGCACATCGCTATGGCTACGCCGACCCGGCCATCGCCAAGATCGAGTTCTAGTGGCGACTGCCCTCTAGTGGGTGGGTGCCGCCGTGCGTGCGCTCACGAGTTCGGGGTGGTGGATCGCGGCGACATCGGGATGCGCGCGCAGCCGGCTCTTGAGGGCATTCTCGCCATACGTAGAGAACAGCGGTTCGCCGTGCGCATCGGCGGTCACGCCGCCCGCCTGTGCCCGCAGCTCGTCCGGCAGCGGAATCGAGGGGATCGTGGCGTCGAGGGCCGGTGCGTAGAAGTAGGGCACCGAGATGCGGTCCTGCCCCGAGCCGGGTGAGACCACGCGGTGGATGGTGGCCCGCAGATAGCCCTCCGTCGCGACTTCGAGAAGCTCGCCGATGTTGACGACAAAGGCGTAGGGCAGCGGCGGAGCGTCGATCCAGTCGCCGTCCTTCTCAACCTGCAAGCCGCCCTTGCCCTCCTCGACATAGAGCAGGGTGAGCACGCCGAAGTCCTTGTGGGCGCCAACGCCCTGCTGGGGCTCCGGGTCGTCCTTGCCGGGGTAGCGCACAATCTTGATCAGGGTCGACGGCTCGTGGGCGAATGCCGCGTCGAACACGTCAGGGTCAGCGCCGAGGGATTCGGCCCAGGCGCGCATGAGTGTGATCGAGAGGGCATCCATCTGAGCTTGCCATTCGGCCACGACGTCGCGCAGGTGCGGCAGGGCGGTGGGCCACTGGTTGGGGCCCTCGAGGGTCCAGAAGGGGGCTACGCCCTCGCCCTTCTCGACGGCGGCGCGCTCGGGGCCGATGTCGATCTGCTCGCGCCAGTCGACCCTGCCCTGGGTGAGCTCTCCGCCGACACGGGTATAGCCGCGAAAGTGGCGGCTCTTAATGTTCTCGATTTCGAGTTTGTCGGCGTCGGGCAGGTCAAAGAACTCCCGCGCTGTGCCGATGATTCCATCGAAGAGTTCGTGCGGGATGCCGTGCCCGGTGAGGTAGAAAAAACCGTATTCGTGGGTCGCTTCTCGCAGGTCGCGGCGGAACGCTGCGGCCTCGTCATCGCCCTGGTTTAGGCGGGAAAGATCGAGGATGGGGAGTGTAGCGGTGGTCATTTAACAGTTGTAGCAATTCGTCACCATTCGGCGCGCCTCATTACGTGACAACATATTTCGAGTATCTCGGTGAAGACCTCGCTATTCTTAACCTTCTTGTTCTAAAAGGTTGGAGTTATGAATGGCAGAGCAGGCCAACCTCGACCAGGTTTTCGGGGCTCTCGCCGACCCGACACGTCGGCGCATTTTGAGCATCCTGCGCGATGGCGACGCAACCGTTGCCGAGCTGGCCGCCCCCTTCAGCATTAGCCAGCCCGCCGTTTCGCGCCACCTCAAGGTTCTCGAACAAGCGGGGCTCATCGCCCGTCAGCGGGCGGGGACGGCGCGACTGAGCGAGCTCACTGCCGCGCCCCTGAGGGATGCGGCCCACTGGATTGTGGCGTTCGAAGAATTCTGGCCCGGCAGCGCTGATCACCAGGAGGAGTCGCTGCTCGAGAACTTTCTCACCGACGACGAATGGATCATCTAGAACCGCTGCCGAGTTAGTCGCGCGCTCGCTCGATCAGCTTCGAGAGAACGATCGAACTGCGGGTGTGGTCAACGTTGGGGGCATCGCGCACCCGTTCGATAGCGGCCTCCAAACTCGTGATGTCGCGGCTGCGCATGTGCACGATTGCATCGGCGCTGCCGCTCACGGTGCCGGCGCCGACCACCTCGGGGATTTCGCCGAGCATCCTGCGCAGGTCGCCCGGCGAAACGGTGCCGCGGCAGAACAGCTCGACATAGGCCTCGGTGCCGAGGCCGTCGACCGCGGGGTCGACCTGGATGGTGAAGCCGCGAATTACTCCGTCGGCGACGAGCCGGTCGACCCGGCGCTTGACCGCGGAGGCCGAGAGCCCGATCACGTCGCCGATGTCGCCATAGCCCGCCCTCGCATTCTTGCGAAGCAGCGCCAGGATGCCGGTGTCCAGATTGTCCATGACGCCCACACTACGAAGAATTCGTGCGCGAATGGCGGTTATGACGCAGGATCTCTTCGTATGTTCGCGAAATCGTGCCAACTCTCGCTGTGAGACTGAAACTATGACGCTCACCGATGCCACGCCAGGGCGTGACGCTGCTGCCACACCCGATAGCGCAGCCCGCCGCGCAACATCCCGCACAGTGCTCATGTGTCGGCCAGACCACTTCACCGTCAGCTACCGCATCAACCCGTGGATGCACCCGCAGGAGCCGACGGATACTGGCCGGGCCGTGCGCCAATGGGAGTCGCTGTACGAGACGTACCGGGCGCTCGGCATTGCCGTTGAGGTCATTGACCCCGTCGAGAGCCTGCCCGACATGGTCTATGCGGCCAATGGCGGATTCGTTCTCGACGGGGTCGCCTACGGCGCACTGTTCGCCCACGAGGAGAGGGCGGCAGAGGGCCCCGCTTATATGCGGTGGTTCGAGCAGGCCGGCTACACGGTGCGCCAGCCGCACCACGTCAACGAAGGCGAAGGCGACTTTCTCCTGGCGGGTCAGGCGATTCTGGCCGGATACGGCTTTCGCAGCGATCGCGCGAGCCACCGGGAACTCGCCGACATTTTTGGCAGGGAGGTCGTGGGGCTTGAGCTTGTCGACCCCCGGTTCTACCACCTCGATACGGCGCTCGCCGTGCTCGATCCCGAACCGGCCGAGGGCGCTGTTCCCACTATTGCGTACCTGCCCGCGGCCTTCAGCGAACAGAGCAGGCTCGAGCTCGAGCGACGGTATCCCGATGCAATTCGCGTCGCGGAGGCCGACGCGGTGGTGCTCGGCCTCAACTGCTTCAGCGACGGCGCATCGGTGGTGATCGCCGAGAGAGCCCGTGGGTTCGCCCGGCAGCTCACCGAGCGCGGCTACACGCCCGTCGGGGTGGAACTCGACGAGCTTTTGCGCGGCGGCGGCGGCGTCAAATGCTGCACCCTGGAGTTGCGACGATGAGTGCCCTGCGGCCGAGGGTTGCCACACTCGCCGACACCACGCCAGCCGCCGTGACGCCAACCAGCGCGTCATCGCCGCCCGCGGCATCCGATGCCTTCATCTCGGCGGTTGAGGAGCACAGCCCTCACAACTACCACCCGCTGCCCGTGGTTATTGCTACGGGGGAGGGCGCCTGGGTGACCGACGTGCATGGCCGCCGATATCTTGACTGTCTTGCGGCC